>JAICLM010000083.1 GCA_025927435.1 Thermoleophilia bacterium
TGGAACGACCTCCCCTGGAAGGCGTCGTGCTCGATCCCGAGCTCGTCTGCGTGCGACTGGACGTAGGAGAGCGCGATGCGCGCCGACTCCTTCATCACGTCGCCGAGCTGGCCCGTGAGGACTAGCTCGCCATTCGAGCCGTCCATCGACGTCGCCTCGACGAAGAGGACGTCGCCGCCGGTGCCGGTCACGGCGAGCCCGGTGGCAACACCGGGAACCGCGGTCCGGTCCGCTGCCTCCTGGAAGAACTTCTGGCGGCCGAGCGCGTCGCGCACGACGTCGACGTCGACCTCGACGGGCGTCTCGACCTGGCCTGCAGCGATGCGCGTCGCGGTTTTGCGCAGGACCGTGCCGAGCTCGCGCTCGAGCTGGCGGACGCCAGCCTCGCGCGTGTACTCGGAGACGACGAGCTGGAGCGTCTCGTCCGAGACCGCGACCTCGTCCTCCCTGAGCCCGTTCCGCTCGACCTGCCGCGGCCAGAGGTAGCCGCGCGCGATCGCCGTCTTCTCGTCGACCGTGTAGCCGTCGAAGCGGATGACCTCCATCCGGTCGAGCAGCGGGCCGGGAATCGTGTCGGCGACGTTCGCGGTCGCGATGAAGAAGACCTCGGAGAGGTCGAGCTCCACGTCGAGGTAGTGGTCGCGGAACGAGTGGTTCTGCGCCGGGTCCAGCACCTCGAGCAGGGCCGCGGACGGATCGCCGCGCCAGTCGGCGCCGACCTTGTCCACCTCGTCGAGGAGGACTACCGGGTTCATCGTCCCGGCGTCGCGGAGCGCGCGGACGAGCCGGCCCGGCAGCGAGCCGATGTACGTGCGCCGGTGACCGCGGATCTCGGCCTCGTCGCGAATGCCGCCGAGCGACATGCGTACGAACTCACGGTTGAGCGCACGCGCGACCGACTCGCCGATCGACGTCTTGCCGGTGCCGGGCGGCCCGATCAGGGTCAGGATCGCACCCGACTTCTTGTCGTTCGGAATCCCGCGGTCCTGGCGGAGCTTGCGCACCGCCAGATACTCGACGATGCGATCCTTGACGTCGTCCAGGCCCGCGTGGTCGGCGTCGAGCACCTCGCGCGCACTTTGCGGGTCGAGGGTCTCGTCGCTCCGCTGCGACCACGGCACGGCGATCAGCCAGTCGAGGTACGTGCGGATCATCGAGGCTTCGCCGCTCGCGTCTCCCATCGTCTCGAGGCGCCGGAGCTCTCGCTCCGCCTGCGCGCGAACGTCCTCGGGCATGTCGGCTTCGTCGATCTTGGTGCGGTACTCGTCGACGACGGAGCCCTCGTCCTCGCCGAGCTCCTTGCGGATCGAGTTCATCTGCTGGCGGAGAAACCATTCACGTTGCTGCTTCTGCGCGCCCTCCTCCACGTCGTCGCGGATGCGGCGACGGACCTGCAGCTCGGCGAGCCGCTCGCGCTGGAGCTCGAGGGCGAGCTTCAACCGCTCCACGATGTCGAGCGTCTCGAGCAGCTCGACGCGCTGCGCGAAGGTGATGTCCGGCGCGTAGGCGCAGGTGTCGGCGAGAGCACCGGCCTCGGTGATCGCGCGCAGGAACTCGCGGACGCGGTCGTCGGCGCCGCGCAGGTCGAGGATCTCCTCCACGACCGCGCGGTACTCGCGCTCGAGCTCGCGCGTCTGCACGGGCGGCGGGTTCTCGTCGGGACGCTCCTCGACCTCGGCGCGAAGCCGGCCGAGCGCGTCGCTGTGAGCGGCGCCGATGACGCCGCGATGCAGGCCTTGGAGGCTGACGGCGAGACCGCCGCCGGGAATGCGGACGCGGTCGGACACCTCGGCGACGGTGCCGACGGCGGCGTACTCGCTCTCGTGACGCGGCACGAGCACGACGCGATCCTCGTCGCCGACGTCGACGGTGAGGGTGACGTTCATGCCCGGGAAGACGACGGTGTCCTCCAGCGGGACGAGCAAGAGATCGGTCAAGGCAGGCTCACACTCCAAGCTGTAGTAGGTATCGGAATTGTAGCTACTCAGCTTCGAGTCCCGCTGCCTCGAGAGCCGCCTCGAGATGCGGGTGCTCCTCGACGCGCACGACCCGTCCGTCGCGCATGTGCACGACGGCCGCCCAGCGGCCGAGAAGATACGAGCGGCGGCTCTGCAACGGCCGCTCGTCGGACGGATCGAGCTCGATCCGCGAGAAGCGCATGCTGACGACGACACGGTCGGCGAGCCCGATCGCGCGGTCGACGACCACGTGGTAGTTCTCGGCGGCGCGATCCGCCACGACTTCGAGGACGCGGTCGCGGCTGATGACGATCGCCTCGGACTCCCCGGCAGGCACCCACTCGACGTCGGGATCGAGCATCCCACCCATCGCCTCGAAGTCCCCGTCGACGAACGCGTGGTAGCCGCGCAGCAGGAGCTCGGCGCTCTCGTGGCTCATACCTTCGAGTCTAGGTGGCTACACTGAGTCGTCCCAGGGGCCCATAGCTCAGCTGGGAGAGCGTCGCGCTGGCAGCGCGAAGGTCGCCGGTTCGAGCCCGGCTGGGTCCATCGCGGTGGGTGTCGAACCGGAAGAGTGGCGAACGCCCTCGCGGCAACTTCTGACGCTGCGCCGCCTGGAGGTCGGCGTGCCGGCCCTCGTGGCCGCCGTCCTGCTCACAGTCGCCGGTGCCACGTCGGGGGGAAGCAGCGCCCCGTACGGCCTTGCGGCAGTTTCGCTCGTGGTCGGAGCGATTCTGCTGCGCTACGTCGGCAGTCGCTACCGCTCATGGGGCTACGCGGAGCGGCAAGACGATCTGCTCATCCGGCGCGGTGTCATGTTCGCCCGCCTCTCGGTCGTCCCCTACGGCCGAATGCAGTTCATCGACGTGACGGCGGGCCCGCTCGAGCGCTCCTTCGGCCTCGCGACGGTGCGCCTGCATACGGCCGCTGCCGCCACGGACGCGCGCATCCCGGGGCTGGAACGCGAGGAAGCTGCGCGGCTTCGCGACAGCCTGGCCGAGCTCGGTGAGGCACAGGCGGCCGGCCTGTGAGCAGCAGGCCGCGGCCCGAGGGCTGGCAGCGCCTCCATCCGCTCTCGCCCGTGGTGCGAGGCGGTCGCGCGACGATCGCGGTCTTCTTCGTGCTGATCCCGATCGCGTTCGGCCGAGGCACGCTCGGGAACGAGATTCCCGAGTTCGTGATCGTCGCCGCCATCGCGCTCGCCGGCTTCGTCTCCTGGCTGGTCACGCGGTGGCGGATCGAAGGCGACGACCTGCGGGTCGAGACCGGGCTGCTGCGGCGGCAGTCCCTGCGTTTCCCGCTCGCGCAGGTCCAGGCGATCGACGTCGTGCGGCCCGGGCTGGCGCGGATGTTCCGGGTTGCCGAGCTACGTCTGCGGATGGCGGGGTCGACCGGAACAACCGCGCGGCTCGCCTACGTCGCCGAGCACGAGGTCGAGCCGCTGCGCGACCAGCTGCTCGCCCTGGCACGAGGGGCACGTTTCGACGAGGAGCTTCCGGCAACCGACTCCGAACCTGAATCGGCCGAGGCGGAACAGCACGTCCTGACCACCGTCGGGACCGCGCCACTCGTCGCGTCCATCCTGCTCGAGAACTGGTGGATCGTCGTCGTCCTCGTGGGCCTACTCGTGGGCTTCGCCCTGTCTCCGCACCAGGTCGGCGACCTTCTGGGGGGAGGCGGCTTCATCTGGGCGCTGACGATGGTCACCTTCGTCTGGCGCCGGTTCAACCAGCAATACCGGCTGACCGTCGCGGAGGGCTCCGACGGCCTCCACCTGCGCGGCGGGCTCGTCGCGCTGACAGCCGAGGTGATCCGGCCCGGCCGCGTGCAGGCCGTGCGCATCGTCGAGCCGGCGTTGTGGCGCCCGCTCGGCTGGTGCCGGCTCGAGGTCGACGTCGCCGGCAAGCAGCGCAGAAAGGGCGAGGGCGAGGCCCAGCGCGGCCAGCTCCATGTGCTGATCCCGGTCGCGAGGCACGCGGTCGGGATGGAGCTCGTCGATCGTCTCCTCCCAGACCGGCCGCGCAACCTGTCCCCGCCGCCGGGCCGGGTCTTCTGGAAGAGCCCGTTCCGCTACCGGGCGCTCAGTTGGGGCCGCAGCGAGACCTGCGTCGCGACGACGAGCGGCCGGGTGCGTCGCGTCACGAGCTGGGTGCCGCTGGAGAAGGTGCAAAGCCTGCGGCACGTGCAGGGGCCGCTGCAGCGACGGCTGCGCCTCGCGAGCGTCCACGTGGATACCGCCGGGCGGTCCGTCCACGCGATTCTGCGAGATCGCGACGCAGCCGAGGCCACACGCGCGCTCGAGGAGCTGACGGACCTGGCTCGCGTCGCGAGAAGGAGACCGGCACTCGCATAAGCGGACGAGGTCCGTGACAATGCGGCATGTTCGAGATCGGTGGGAGCCTGCGCGAGGCCCGCCTGAAGCGAGGACTCACCCCCGCCGACGTCCAGAAGGCGATCCGGATCCGCGATCGGTACCTCCAGGCGCTCGAGGAAGAGCGGTGGGAGCTGCTCCCCGGCGACGCATACGTCAAAGGGTTCCTGCGCACGTACGCCGACTACCTCGGCCTCGACGGGAACCTCTACGTCGAGGAGTACAACAGCCGGTTCGCGCGTCCCGACGAGCCTCAGCTCGTGCCCGAGCGATTCGCGCGCGGCAGCTCGCGCTTCGCCGGAGTCGGCTTCTTTCGCCCCGTTGTCGTCGTCGGCGTGATCGTGGCGATCGTCGCGGGGTTCACCGCCTGGCAGCTGAGCGGCTCCTCGCACGGCAAGCGGGGAGCACCGCCGACCACGTCCGCTCCGACGACCACCGCGTCGCACCACACGGCACCGAGGAAGAAGCACAGGGCGAAGCGCCACTCCGCGGCGCTGCCCACCCGCGCCGTCGTCGTGGCCTCGCGCGGAAACTCGTGGCTCTGGGTTCGCTCGAACAGCGCGGCCGGCCCAACCGTCTATCAGGGGACGCTGATCCAGGGCAGGACGCTGCCCGTCGACCTCAAGGGCGGGCCGGTGTGGATCCGGATCGGCGATCCGACCAGCATCGACGTCCGGCTCGGCGGGAAGCTCGTGCCCGGACTGCCGACCCAGGTCGGCAACGTGCTCCTCACCCGCCGCGGGATCAGGCCCGCTTAGAAGACTGCCGCGGCGTCGACGTCGACCGCGGGCACGTCGCTCCACAGCTCCTCGAGCCGGTAGTACTGGCGTGCGTCCGGCGTGAAGACGTGGAGAACGACGTCGAGGTAGTCCGCGACGATCCACGCGCCCTCACGCATCCCGTCGACGCTCTGCGGCAGCAGCCGCTCGTCCTGCTTCAGCCGGCTGTGCACCTCGTCCCAGATCGCAGCGGTCTGCCGCGGGTTGCGGCCCGTCGCGATGACGAAGTAGTCCGTGAAGGAGCATTCGGGCCGCATGTCGAGGATCACGACGTCCTCGGCCAGCTTCTCGCGGGCGAGAGCGGCTATGCGGCGGGCCTGTTCGAGGGAGGTCAGAGTCTGCTCGTGTCCTTGATCGCTTCTCTTTCTGCAGTGTAGCCCTGGTTCACGGACGGTAAAGATTGCGCTCCTCGATGAGCCTTGCGACGGCCGGCGCAACGAGCCCGTCGAGAGACTCGCCGGCGGCGATTCGAGCCCTGATGTCCTTGGAGGCGCCAGGATTCGGCTCGATGTCGAAGAAGAGGACACGGTCTGGACGGTCGAGCTGCTCGAGCACCGCGTCGAGCTCACTGCGTGGGAAGCCCGGCCGAGTGGCCACCCCGAGCCGTGTGCGCTCGAGCACCTCGGTGGGCTCGCTCCAGCCGAGAAAGCCGTGGAACTGGTCGGCGCCGATCACGAAGATGGGATCGACGAAATCCTCGGCCCGCAACAGCTCGACCGTGCGTGGATACGGATCGAGCCGTACGCCGTCTCGTGGAAAGGCAGCCCGGGCGAGCGCGAGACGATCCTCGGCCGGTGCGTGGACTGCCCGATGCCCCGGACGTTCGTTCACGAGCACCACGAGACGCTCGGCGCCGAAACGCTCGCGCGCGGCGTCGGACACCGCAACGTGGCCGAGATGCGGCGGGTCGAAAGCGCCGCCGTACAGCACTACTCCCACTCGAGCAGCTCCTCCCCCACCTCGACCTCGTCGCCCGCGCGCGCACCCGCGGCGCGGAGAATCGCCTCGAGCTCGTCCTCCGCCGGCGGCGTGCCCGTGACGCGGAATCCGCTCTCCGTTCGGTAGACGCGGAACGGTCGGCGCGCGGGTTGCGGCCGGTAGACGAGGAAGTCCACGAGCTCGTCCGCCGGCTCGGCCGGCTCGTCCTCCGCCTCCTGCGGGACGAGCCCGAACAGCGCGCCGCGCAGCTCGTCGAGCCCGGTACCGGTCGCGGCGGAGAGGCGGAGGACACGGAGGATCCGCTCGTCCTCGACGCCGAAGGCCAGCGGCTCCGGGCACAGGTCGGTCTTGTTCAGGACGACGATCTGCGGCCGCTCGTCCAGGCCGGCACCGTACGCCGTGAGCTCCGCGTCGATAGTGCGCCAGCGGTCGTCGGCGTCGTCGCCGGACGAGTCGATGACATGCACGAGTAGGCGGGCGCGCTCGAGGTGCGCCAGGAACTCGTGGCCGAGCCCGACGCCTTCGCTCGCCCCCTCGATCAGGCCGGGCACGTCGGCAACGACGAGCTGGCGGCCGTCGGAGGACTCCACGGTCCCGAGCACCGGTGAAAGCGTCGTGAACGGGTATTCGGCGACCTTCGGCCGCGCGTTCGAGATCCGGGTCAGGAGCGACGACTTCCCTGCGTTGGGCAGGCCGACGAGGGCGGCGTCCGCGAGCAGCTTCAGGCGCAGCTCGATCTCTCGCTCCTCCCCCGGCAGGCCCACCTCGGCGAACCGCGGCGTCTGCCGGCTCGGCCCCGCGAAGTGCCGGTTGCCGCGGCCGCCGCTCCCGCCCTTTGCCACGACAACGCGCGCGCCGGAGTGCGCGAGGTCGGCCACGAGTTCGTCGCCCTCGAAGACCTGCGTCCCTACGGGCACTGCGAGCACCGCCTCGTCTCCCCGCGCGCCGTTCGAGCCGCGTCGCCCGCCGGGCCCACCGCGCCCCGCGCGAAGCTTCTGGTTCGGCCGGATCCCCGAGAGATCGCGCCGCCGCAGGTCGGCGACGAGCACGACGTCGCCGCCGCCGCCGCCGTCGCCCCCGTCGGGGCCGCCGCGCGGGACGTACTTCTCCCGACGGAAATGGATCGAGCCGTCGCCGCCTCGACCGGCGACGGCCGTCAGTCGTGCGCGATCGTGGAACATCGGGTGAAGCGTAGAGTGGCCGCATGGACGACGAAGTCGGCGTCACCGTGGTCGGGAGCGAGCCCGAGGCGCAGCTCGCCTGCCAGCTGCTCCGCACCGAGAACATCCCGTGCTACTTCCGGCCGACGAGCTTCGCCGCCGGCGCAGGAGACGGCCTCGTGTCGCTCGGCTCTCCGCGAGAGATCGTCGTCCGTGCCGCGGACGCGAGGCGTGCCCGCGAGCTGCTGCTCGACTAGGCCTGCTCGACCGAGACGAAGCGGCGCTCGCCGCTCGTGCGGAACGCGACCTTGCCGTCGCGCATCGCGAAGATCGTGTCGTCCTTGCCGATCCCGGCGCCCGGGCCGGGGCGGAAGCGCGTGCCGCGCTGGCGGACGAGGATCATCCCCGCGGTCACGTCCTGGCCGGCGAAGAGCTTCACGCCGAGCATCTTCGGGTTCGAGTCGCGGCCGTTCCGCGACGAGCCGAGTCCCTTCTTGTGCGCCATCTACTTCTCCTCCAGTGCCGATTCGAGCGCAGCGAGCGCGCCCTTCCGGGCCTTGCCGGCGCGCTCGTGCTCGAGCGCCGCCTCGACCTGCTCGCGACTCCAGCCGCCCGCCGCCTCCGAGAGCTGCGCGATCGTCATCGAAGCGTAGCCCTCCGGGAGCTGCGCCTCTGCCTTCGCAGCGGGCTTCTGGGCTGCCGCTTCCTGGGGCTGCTCGGCTTTCGGCTTCGCCGTGGACTTGGCCGCGCGCTTGGCCGCGCCGATCGACTCGATCTCGATCCGCGTCAGCTTGCTGCGGTGGCCGGCGTGCCTCTTGTAGCCGGTGCGGCGGCGGTACTTGCCGATCCGGATCTTCTCGCCGAGCTCGTGGCCGACGACACGGGCCGTCACCGTCGCGGACGGGGAGAGATCCGGCGCGCCGTTGCCGCCGACGAGCAGGACTCGCGGCTCGAGGGTCGCGCCCTCGTCCGCGCGCAAACGGTCGACGAGGAGCCGCTCTCCTTCGGAGACGCGGTATTGCTTGCCGCCGAGACTGATGATCGCGTAGGAGCTCATGGCGTGGAAACGCGGGCTTGGCGCCCGCGGGTCAGCAGTGTAGCTACCGGCTTTCCAGATCGTCGGCCCACTCGGACATGGGCACGTACTCGAA
>JAICLM010000130.1 GCA_025927435.1 Thermoleophilia bacterium
CGCGCCAGCCCACTGGACTCCCTGGTTGAAGAAGATCGCCCCGATGGGCTGGTGCTGCGAGCACAGCGTCGCGTACCCCGTCCAACCGCACGCGAAGGCGCCGCCGGGCATGAAGAACGAGCTCAGCATCATTACCCCGGCGATCGGCAGCAGCCAGAACGAGAGCGCGTTCAGGCGCGGGAAGGCCATGTCCGCCGCGCCGAGCATGAGCGGCACCACGAAGTTCGCCAGCCCGGCGAAGGCCGGGATGATGAAGAGGAAGATCATGAGCGACGCGTGGACCGAGAACAGTCCGTTGAAGGTCTGCTGATCGAAGTACTGCGTCCCCGGCTTCGCCAGCTCGGCACGCACGAGCAGCGCGAGCATCCCGCCGGCGAGGAAGAAGAAGATCGTCGTGACCAGGTACTGGACCCCGATCACCTTGTGATCGGTGTTCACGCGGAAGTAGTCGCGCCAGCTCTGGGCACCGTGGCCGGTGTGATCCTCCGCCCGCGTCGGATAGCCGAGCGCGTAGTACGTCCAGTAGTCGAAGGCGCCGATCCCGGCGAGGAAGCCGATCGGGGCGGAGACCAGGGCGGACACGAGGACGAGGGGTTCCGTCGCGAGGAGCGGGTCCCAGCCCGCGCCCCAGCGGATCAGCACGACGATCCCGAAACCGATGCCGCCGAAGAGCAGGAACATCCAGGCACCCCGGACGAGCCCTGGCCCGAGGAGCAGCCGCCGGAGGCCCCCGCCGGTCGGGCTGGGCGCGTGGTGGGTGTCGTGGGCGGTCGCGGTCGTCGTCACTGGGCTCCCTACTTGTTACCGGATTTCTGCGCGGACTGGACGAGGAACGTCACGAGCTCGTCGAGCTGCGCCTGCGTGAGGGACTGCCCGAACGTGCTCGGCATCAGGCCCTTCGGATAGCCGGGCTGCACGTACTTGTCCGGATCCACGATCGAGTCGTGGACGAACGGTGTGAGCGGCTGCTTCGCCTGCTTCGCGTACGAGACGAGCTTGTCGAGATCCGGCCCGACGGTGCCGGTCGCGCTGGCCGCGCTCAGCGTGTGGCACGTGGCGCAGCCGCTGTTGTTGAAGATCGAAAGCCCGGCGGCGGACGGCGAGGACGGAGTCGTCGATGTCGAGGTGGAGGTCGTGCCCGTGCTGGAGGTCGTGGTCGAGGAAGTGGACGTCGACGGCGCCGGCGCGGCCGACTTCTCCTGCTGCTGAAGCCAGGCGTCGAACGCGGCGGGCTTCATCACGATCGCCTGGCTGCGCATCAGCGAATGGCCGAGCCCGCACAGCTCCGTGCACTCCAGCGGGAACGTGCCGACTCGGTCGGGAGTGATGTGCAGCTGGGTGACGAGCCCCGGCACGACGTCCTCCTTCTGCGAGAACTGCGGCACGAAGACGGAATGGATCACGTCGAGCGAGCGCATGTAGAGCTCGACCGACCGGCCCTCCGGCAGCCGGAGCACCGGGCTCGTGACGTTGTTCGCGTCGGGATAGCTGAACGTGAACTCGAACTGCTGGGCGACGACGTCGATGCGGAGGGTGTTCTCCGCCTGGGCGTCGTTTCGGGAGAGGACGATCGCGCTGACGATCGCGATCGCGGTGACGAGCACGAAGGGGATCGCCGTCCAGGTGATCTCGAGTCCGGTGTGCCCGTGCACGGAGGGCCCGTCCTCGAAGTCGTCCTCCTGGACGCGGAAGCGGAGGACGGAATAGATCATCACCGCGGCGACGAGCGCGAAAATCGCGATGCAGATCCCGACCACGAACCAGATGACGAAGTGGATGCGGCCCGCCTCGCGGGAGGCCGCCACGGGCAGCCACGTCGGCCAGATCGCGACAGCAGTCGCGACCCCGCCCGCGATCAGTGCAAGCCCCAAGAGCGCGACGATGGAGCCCCTGCGCATCCGTTTCGGAGCCTAGACGAAAGCGAAACCGACCGAATCCCGAACCGGCCCTCGTCCGTTTCCCTCCCGGACCCCGCCAAAAGGAGGAAAGCATGGGTCTCGGAGTAGGACTAATCCTGGCGGCCGTAGGCGCCGTGCTCGCCTTCGCCGTGAACACGACCGTTTCCGGCGTCGACATCCAGACGGTCGGCTGGATCCTCTTGATCGTGGGCATCGTCGGAATCCTGCTGTCGCTGATCTTCTGGTCGTCGTGGGCCGGCCCCGGCTACTTCAGCCGCCGCCGTACGTATTACGACGAGGGCCCCGCAGGCCCCGGCGCCCCGCCGTACTAGAAGCCCCGAGCACGACTCACCTGGACACGGCCGGTAGCTGCTACCGGCCGTGTCCGTTCGTGCGTGCTCAGGCGATCGGCAGCTCGAGGAAGAACGAGGAGCCCGTTCGGCCGTCGGAGTCGACCCAGATGCGGCCGTTCATCCGCGTCACGAGCTCGCGGGAGATGTAGAGACCGAGGCCGGTCCCGCCGACCCCGCGCGTCAGGTTCGGGTCGAGGCGGAAGAACTTCTCGAAGATCCGGTCCTGCTCCGCGGGCGGGATGCCGAGCCCCTGGTCGCTGACGCGGAAGCGGACGCGGCCGCCGCTGCGGACGATCTCGACCTCGACGCGGCCACCGTCCGGCGAGTACTTGATCCCGTTGTCGATCAGGTTCGTGAGGATCTGGCGGAGCTTGTCCGGATCAGCGGCGATCTGGGGCAGGCCCCGCGCCTTGCTCACGGCGACCTCGATTCCCTCGGGCGCGCGCGAGCGCAGCACGTCCGCCACCTCCTCGGTGATCGCCCCTGCGTCGCACCGCTCGATCGCGATGCTCATGCGCCCGGACTCGAGCCGGCTGGCCCAGAGGATGTCGTTCACGATGCGAGCCAGGCGGTCGGCCTCGCTCGCAACGACCTCGAGCAGCCGGTCGCGTTGCGGCTGCTCGACCGCGACGTCCTGGCGCCGGAGCGTCATCGCCGCCCCGTAGATCGCGGCGAGCGGCGTGCGCAGCTCGTGGGAAACCGTCGAGACGAAATCCGTCTTCATCTGCTCCACGGCCCGCTCGTCGGTCATGTCGCGGAACGCGTAGACGGTGCCACCGGGGAAGCGGACGGCGGAGATCGACAGCCAGCGCTCCTCGCCCTGCACCTCCACCGGCAGCGTCAGCGCGCGCGACGCTCCGCCCGCCTGCGGCTCGGAGGCGACGGGGATGCGGGCTTGCAGCGACTGCCAGTCGCCGAGCAGTTCGGCGATCGGGCGCCCCACGGCCTCGATCGCCGGGCGGCGGAGACTGATCGCGGCGGTCGGGTTCCACAGCCGGACGATCCCGGCCTCGTCCACGAGGATCACGCCGTCGTCGACGTACTCGAGCGCCTCGGCGGCGTGCGCGCGCTCTTGCGCCTCGGCAAAGAGGCGCGCGTTGTCGAGCGCGAGCGAGATCCGCCGCGCGAGCTCCATCGCCATCTCGAGGTCCGACTCGTCGAAGCGCGGCTGCCCCTCGATCGTGCCGAGGCTGATGGTTCCCAGCGTCCGGCCCCGGGCCACGAGCGGGGCGACGAGCCCGGACGTGTTCGCGATCTTCCGGATGGCGCGCGCGTGCTTTGCGTCGTGCGCCATCGCCTCGGCCTCGGCCTGCAGGTCCGGCAGGAGCTGCGGCTTGCCGGTGCGGAGAGCGACCTGGATCGGATGCGTCGACAGCGTGGGTGGGTACTGGCCGCGCAGCTCGCGGACGAGCTCGGTCTTCTCCGGATCCGCGTGAACCGCGACGACCCAGTGGAGCTCGTCTTCCTCGTCGAGCAGGTCGATCACGAGATAGCCGGCGAGCGCAGGGACGGCGAGCTCGGCGACCGCGGCGAGCGTCCGCTCCCAGTCGAGGCTCGCCACGAGCAGCTCGTTCGCGCGCGCGAGGAAGCGGAGGTTCTCCTCGGCGCGGCTGCGCCGGGTGACGTCGGCCAGGATCGCGACCGCGGAGACGATCGCGCCGTCGGAGTCGCGCACCGGCGCCGCGCTGATCTCGAGCGTGCGGATCTCGCCGTCGCGCTCGATCTCCCGGCGCTCGCCGAGCGTGACCTCTCCCTTGTCGATCGCGCGCTCGAGCGGCCACCCGGGCGTGGGGAGGTCGCTCTTGCGGTGGTCGTAGCCGACGGTGATCGGTGCGCCCCAGATCCGCTCGAGCTCCTCGTTCAGGAGGACGATGCGGTGCTCGGCGTCGGTGATTGCGACGCCGAGCGGCAGCTGCGCGATCACCGCCTGCAGCTGGGCGAGCGAATCCTGGGCCCGCCGGTGGAGGCCGACGAGGTCGAGCGCCAGGGAGACGCGCCGCGCGAGCTCCGAGACGAGCTCGAAATCCTCATCCCCGTGGCGGCCGGGCTCGGCGGAGGTGACGGCGAGCACGCCGAGCCGCTTGCCACCCGTCTCGAGCGGGACGACGACGAGCGAACGCGACTCCATGTGGACGATCGCTTCCTCGCCCGGGCGCGCGACCTTCCTCAGAGGCCGCGTCAGCGCCGGCCGGTGGATCGGCTTGCCGTTGCGGAAGACCTCGACGACCGGGATGCGCCGATGCTCCTTGACGTCGTAGACGTCATCGATCGTGTCGAGGAGAGTGGAGATGCGCGGGTCCACGTGGGCGTGCGCAACGCGGACGAGCTCGGTCTCGTTGCGCGCGATGTAGACGTGACAGCCGTCGGCGATGCGCGGGACGACGAGCTGCGGCACCCGCCGCAGCAGCTCTTCGTAGTCGAGCGTCTGTGAAAGCTGCTCCGTGGCCTCGAGCAGAAGCGCAAGCCGCGCCCGCGAGGCTTCGGCCTCCTGGCGGGCGTCGGCCTCCTGGGTGATGTCACGGGTGACGTTGACGACGAGCTCGACGCTCCCGTCGGCCGCGAAGAGCGGCGTGGAGCGCAGCGCCAGCCAGTGCTCCCAGTCCCCCGAGCGGGTCCGCAGCCGGATCACGGCCGAGCTCTCCGCGCCCGCCAGCGCCTTCGAGGACGGCAGATCCTCCGGCGCGACGGGGTTCCCATCCGGGTCGAAGATCTCGAACCTCGAATAGCGCTTCTCCGGAGGCAATGCCAGGAGCTCGTCGGCCGACTCGAGGCCGGCAGCGCGCGCCGCGGCGTCGTTTGCGAACAGGAAGCGACCCTCGCGATTCGTCGCGGTGATTCCCTCCTCGACCGTCCGCAGGATGCTCGCGAGCTGCTCGCTCGACTCGTGGAGCGCGTGCTGCGCCTGCGTCCGCTCGGCGACCGAAGCGAGGTGGTTCGCCACGGTGCGCGAGAGGAGCACCTCGCGGTCGCTCCACTCGTGCGGCGCGTCGTGGTAGAGCATGAACCTGCCGAGCAACCGTCCGCCGCGAGCGAGCGGGATGAACGCGAGCGCCCCGATTCCCTCCTTGCGGATCACGCGCTCGAGGGCCGGCTCGAGCCCGGCACCGCCTACGTCGTCCACGAGCACCGGCTGCGGGTCCGCGGCGTCCGCGGGCCAGGGCGAGTGCCGCTCGGTCGACCGCCGGTAGCGGTCGGAGAGCCCGCGCCAGGCGCGGAAGCGCAGCACGCCCTCGTCGTCGGCGAGCAGCACCGCGGCCCGGTCGGCGCCGGTGGCTTCGAGCAGCGCGTCGAGAGCAGCCTCCAGTACCTCGTCGAGCGTCTCCGCGCCGGTGACCGCGTCCGCGAAGCGGTAGACGGCGTCGAGGTCGCGGAGCCGCGAGCGGAGCTCCTCCCGCTCGCTCACGTCGCGGGCCGTACCGAGCAGGAAACGAAGCTCGCCGTCGTCGTCCCGGACCGCGGATCCGTTCACCTCGAACCAGGCGTAGCTCCCGCCCGCCCGCCGGAGCCTGACGGTGACGGCGTCGACATCGGTGCCGGCGGCGACCTCGTTCCAGGCTTCGGTGGCAAGGCGCGCGTCGTCGCGATGGATCAGGTCGAGGATCGGCACGCCGGCGATCTCGGACGGCGTCCAGCCGAGCTGCGCCCATGACGGCGACGCGTAGACGATCGCGCCCGTCAGGTCGCAGAGCGTGACGAGGTCGTGCGAGCGCTCGACAACGAGCCGGCGGACGGCGTCGTCGAGACTCTCAACCCTGCCCGCGAGCGGCTCCGTCCCGCTGCTCGTTGCTCAGCCCCCCAATCGGCCTTTTGCTCGTCGCAGTCTGCACGATCCGTCGGCGGAAGGCCAGCAATCTGGACACGGTTACAATGGGCGCCCGCTCGGGCCGTTAGCTCAGCTGGTAGAGCAGGGGACTCTTAATCCCAAGGTCGCAGGTTCGATCCCTGCACGGCCCATC
>JAICLM010000270.1 GCA_025927435.1 Thermoleophilia bacterium
GCGCGCGGCGGTCGTCGGCGCGAGCCCGTCTGCGCGGAGCTGCGCGACGTAGGCGGCGAGGTCGTCCGCGCTCGCGTCCGCCGGCGAGCGGCCGAGCCAGTTGCTCAGGTGCGTGAGGTCGCGGCGGTACGCCTCGACGGTACGCGGGGCAAGGCGCGCCGACGCGAGGGCGAGGAAGGCCTCGACGGCCGGATCCTGCTTCTCGTTCTCGGCCACGCGCGCTGACTTCGGCCCGCGAGGCGCGACGCCTGCTCGAATGAGAGCGTGGAGCGCAGGCATGTACTCATCTACGGCTACGTCCAGGGTGTCGGATTCCGCTTCGGGGTCGAGCGAGCGGCGAAGTCACGTGGTGTGGCCGGCTGGGTGCGGAACCGTCCCGACGGCGCCGTCGAGGCCGTCTTCGAAGGCGAGCTCGAGGACGTCGAGGTGCTCGTCGAGTTCTGCCGGCGCGGGCCCCGGGGCGCCGAGGTCGAGCGCGTCGAAGTCGAGGAGGAGTCAGCGGAGGGCCTGGTCGGCTTCCGCGTCGCGGGCTGACGCGCTGGCCCAGACGATCTCGCCGCACGCGAGCTCGAGATCCTCCAGCTCCTCCCTCCGCACGCGGGCCGTGAGCCGTTCGCCGCCGCCCTCCGCGAGATCGATGCGGGCATCCGCGCCGAGGACGGCGATCCGCTCGATCTCGACCTCGACGGCCCCGTCGCTCGGCCAGCGCCGAAGGACGATCTCGTGCGGCCGGACGAGGCGTGGGCCCAGGTGCACTGCGTCGCCGACGAAGCGCAGGACGAACTCGGAGGCCGGACTGTCGTAGAGCTCCGCCGGCGCGCCGACCTGCTCGAGCCGGCCGTGATCGAAGACGGCCACGCGGTCGGCGACCTCCATCGCCTCCTCCTGGTCGTGCGTCACGAAGACCGTCGTCACGTGCACCTCCTCGTGCAGGCGGCGTAGCCAGTCGCGCAGCTCGGCCCGCACGCGCGCGTCGAGGGCGCCGAACGGCTCGTCGAGCAGCAGGACCCGCGGCTTCGCAGCGAGCGCGCGCGCGAGCGCCATCCGCTGCCGCTGGCCGCCCGAGAGCCTGGAGGGATACCGGTCGGCGAACGCCGCGAGCTGCACGAGCTCGAGCAGCTCGTCCACGCGCTCGCGAATCTCCTCTTTCGGCCGCTTCCGGATCGTGAGGGCGAAGGCGACGTTGTCGCGAACGGTCATGTGCTTGAACGCCGCGTAGTGCTGGAAGACGAAGCCGACGTTGCGGCGTTGCGGCGCCAGCCGGGTCGCGTCCTCGCCGGAGAGCAGGACCTCGCCGGCATCCGGCCGCTCGAGACCGGCGACGATCCGGAGCAGCGTCGACTTGCCGGAGCCGCTCGGACCGAGCACTGCCGTGAGCGAGCCGTCGGGGATCTCGAGTGAGACGTCGTCGAGCGCGGTGAATGAACCGAAGCGCTTCGTGACCTTGCGGACCTCGATCGACATCAGGCGTTCTCCTCTCGCGGACGGATCACGGTCATGGCGACGAGCACGAGCACCGCGATCGTCGCGAGGACGAGGGACACGGCGTATGCGCCCGTTGTGTCGAAGGTGAGCGTCAGATCCTCGACGCGCGTCGTCGCCGTCTCGGTGCTTCCCTCGATGCGGCCGGACACCACCGCCACCGCTCCGTACTCGCCGAGACAGCGGGCGGTCGTGAGCACGACGCCGTAGACCACCGCCCAGCGGATGGAAGGCAGCGTGATTCGCCAGAACCGCTGCCAGCGCGCGGCGCCGAGCGTGGCCGCCGCCTGCTCCTGCTCGTTGCCGAGCTCGCGCAGCGTCGGGATCACCTCGCGGGCGACGAACGGCACCGAGACGAAGATCGTGGCGAGCACGATCGCCGGCAGGGCGAACAGCACCTGGAACCCGTGCTCCGAGAGCCAGCTGCCGAACCAGCCGCCGCGCGGGGCGTAGAGGAGGTAGAGGCAGAGGCCGATGACGACCGGCGAGACCGCGAGCGGCAGGTCGATGAACGCGTTGAGCAGTCCCTTCCCGCGAAAGCGGCGGCGCACGATCGCCAGCCCGCAGAGCACTCCGAACACCGTGTTGAGCGGCACCGCGATTGCGGTCGCGATCAACGTCACCTCGAAAGCGTGGATCGTGTCGGGGTCGGACAGCGTCTGCCAGACCGGCGCGAGGCCGTCCTGGAACGTGCGGTAGAAGACCATCGCGAGCGGCGCGAGCAGGATCACGAACAGGTAGCCGAGCGCGACCGCGCGGAGTCCCAGCCGTCTAGGCACGCTCATGCCTCGTGGCGAAGAACCGGAGCACGCCGATCGCGAGGAGGAGGACGAACGCCGCTCCGAGGAGGACGGTCGCGACGGCGGCGGCGTAGTCCGGGTAGCCGCTCTGGATCTGATTGAAGATGAAGACCGAGGCGACTTCCGTGTGGTACGGAATGTTCCCCGAGATCACGACGATCGAGCCGATCTCGCCGAGAGCGCGGGCGAGGGCGAGCACGACGCCCGACAGGATCCCGGGCAGGATGTTCGGCAGGACGATGCGGCGGAAGACGGCGGGCTGCCCGGCGCCGAGGGAGCGAGCGGCTTCCTCCATCTCGACGTCGAGCTCGATCAGCACCGGCTGCACGGTCCGGACGACGAAGGGGAGCGTGACGAAGCAGAGCGCGAGCACGA
>JAICLM010000306.1 GCA_025927435.1 Thermoleophilia bacterium
GACGGCGGCCTGGAGCTCGCGGCCGGCGAGATCGCGACGTTCCTAGTAGGCGACTGAGACGAGGTAGAGGCCCCACGGCGGCGCCGTGGTTTTCGCCTCCGAGCGCGCGCCGCCGTCGAGCAGGCCGGGGATCCCGCCGGGGGCCTCGACCATCGTCCCGACGAGGCTTCGCACCATGTGGCGGAGGTAGCTGCCCGCGGTGATCTCGAAATCGAGGTGGTCGCCCCGGCGGATCCACTCCGCCCGCTCCACGACGCGTACGAATACCTCGTGCTGCGTCTGGGCCGGTGTGAAGGCCCGGAAGTCGTGCTCGCCGACCAGCGAGGCGGCTGCAGCCCCCAGCGCGTCCTCGTCGAGCCGACGAGGCAGCCACCAGCTGCGGCGAAGCTCGAACGGCGACGGCGTCGAGCGCGTGAAGATTCGGTAGCGGTAGCTGCGAGAGCGCGCCGAGTGGCGGGCGTGGAAACCGTCGGGCGCCTCGGCGGACGAAACGACCGTGACCTCGTCCGGGAGGCGAGGGTTGAGCGCCGCCGCAGCTCGTTCCGGTGGAGGGCCGCCCTCCACCTCGACCGAGGCGACCTGGCCGAGCGCATGGACGCCGGTGTCCGTACGGCCCGCCACGGAGAGGTTCTCCACCGAGGCGAAGGTCTCGCCGAGCGCCTGCCGCAGGGCGGCCTCGACGGTCGGCAGCCCGGGTTGCGCGGCCCAGCCGTGGAAGGGGGTGCCGTCGTACTCGAGCGTCAGGATGAGCCGCACGTCAGGGCATCCTCACCGCATTTGTCAGGACTGCCTTATGCTCTACTGATTTGCACATCGATTGATATACTCTATCTCGTGAGCGACGAACACGCCTTCCTGCTGCAACGCGTCCAGCCGGCGATGGTCGGCCTCATCGACGGCTCGCTGTCCACCCTGGCGCCGATCTTCGCCGTCGTCCTCGCCTCCCACGACACGCGCTACGCCTTCATCGCGGGTCTCGCGACGTCCATCGGCGCGGCCATCAGCATGGGCTTCTCGGAGGCTCTCTCGGACACCGGAGAGCTCACCGGCCGTGGCAGCCCCTGGGCCCGCGGCCTGATCACGGGCGGCGGCACATTCATCGGCGGGATCCTCCACTCGCTGCCCTTCCTCATTCCCCACTACGAGGTCGCGCTGTTCTTCGCGGTCGCCGTGGTGGCGTTCGAGCTGCTGATGCTCGCGTACTTCCGCTACCGCTTCTTCCACGACACGTTCATCCGTGCCCTGGGGATCGTCACGTTCGCGGGCGTCCTCATCGCCGCGGTCAGCGCAGGGCTCGGAAGCCTCCTGGGCAAGCCGGTCGGAGGCTGAGCCTAGGGCTGGTAGTCGACGAGCTCGAGGTAGACCATCTCGGCGGCGTCGCCGGCCCGGTGGCCGAGCTTGACGATCCGGGAGTAGCCGCCCGGCCGGTCGGCCATCCGGGGTCCGACGTCGGCGAAGAGCTTGTGCACCGCCTCCTGCGAGCGCAGGACGGAGAGCGCCTGCCGGCGCGCGTGGAGA
>JAICLM010000104.1 GCA_025927435.1 Thermoleophilia bacterium
GGATGGAGCCGCGCGAACCCCGGGAGCGCCGCGAGCCGCTCGTTGATCCGCGGGTTGTACTTCATCGTGCACGAGCCGAGCGGGTAGAAGCCGGTGTCCACGCCGAAGTTGCGCGTCGAGAGCTCGGTGAAGTGGCGGACGAGCTCGAACTCGGCCACCTCGGGCAGGCGCGGCGGCTCCGCCCGGCGCAGGTCCTCCGGCAGTTCCGGCGGCGCCGGGAGATTCTCGTAGTGCGGCAACGCCGAGGCGCGGCGGCCGGACTGCGACTTCTCGTAGATGAGCTTCATCCGGCCACCTCGGCGAGGACCGCGGCGAGGTGATCGATCTCCTCGGGCGTGCGGCGCTCGGTGACCGCGACGAGCAGGACGTCGTCCATCCCCTCGTAGTCGCGGCCGAGCGCGTACCCGGGGTGGACGCCCCGTTCGCGCGCGGCCGTCACGACCTCGCGGGCGTTCCGTCCGACGCGGACGGCAAACTCCTTGAACGTTGGCTGTTCTGCAAACACCGGCTCGAGCCCTGCTCGCTCCGCGAGGCGCTGCTTCGCGTACGCGGACAGCGACAGGCAGGTCTCCCCCAGCTCGCGCAGCCCCTGCGGCCCGAGCCACGTGAGATAGACGAGCCCGCCGAGCGCGAGCAGCGTCTGGTTCGTGGTGATGTTGGAGGTGGCCTTCTCCCGCCGGATGTGCTGCTCCCGGGTCTGCAGGGTAAGGACATAGCCGCGCTCGCCCGCGGTGTCCACCGTCTCGCCGACGATGCGTCCCGGCATGCGCCTGATGAACTCCTGCCGTGCCGCGAGGAAGCCGTAGTGCGGCCCGCCGAAGGACGGAAAGTTCCCCGCGGCCTGTCCTTCTCCGATCGCGAGGGCGGCGCCGTAGCGGCCAGGCGCCTCGAGCACGCCGAGTGACAGGAGGTCGACGTGCGCGACCGGCAACGCGCGTGCCTCGGCAGCAGCCGCGCAGAGGTCGGGCGCAGGCTCGAGACAGCCGAAGAAGTTCGGCTGCTGGAAGATGACCGCGGCGGCGTTCGCAGCGGCCCGCTCCAGCTCTTCGGGATCGGTCGTCCCGTTTCGGTGCGGGATCTCGACGACCTCGAGCCCGAAGCCGACCGCGAAGGTCTTCACGACCTGCCGCACCTGCGGATTCGTCGCCTCGGTCAGGACGATCTTGTCGCGTCCGGTCGCGTGCTTCGCGACGTAGCAGGCGTCAGCGGCGACGCTCGTCCCGTCGTACCCGGACGCGTTCGAGACGTCCATGCAGGTGAGCTCGCAGACGGCGGTCTGGTACTCGAAGATCGCCTGCAGCACGCCCTGGCTCATCTCCGGCTGGTACGGCGTGTACGCCGTCAGAAGCTCCCCGCGCTGGAGGATCGTGTCGACGACCGCCGGCACGTAGTGGTCGTACATGCCTGCGCCGAGGAAAGAGAGCTCGCTGCTCGCGTCGGCGTTTCGCTCGGCGAGCGCGGCGACGTGCGCGAACACCTCCTGCTCCGAAAGCGCCGGCTCGAGCTCGAGCTCGCGCCCGAGGCGAACGGCCTCGGGCAGGTCGCGGAAGAGCTCCTCCACGGAGGCGACGCCGATCGTGCCGAGCATCTCTTCCCGGTCGGAGTCCGTGAGCGCGAGAAACGGATGCGTCACTGGTTCGCGAGCAGCTCGCGGTAGGCACCCACGTCGAGCAGGGTGTCGGTCTCGGCGGGATCAGAGAGGCGGATGCGCAGCAGCCAGCCGTTGCCGTACGGGTCCTCGTTCACCGTCTCCGGCGCGCCGACGACCTGCTCGTTCACCTCGAGCACCTCGCCGGAGAGCGGCGCGATCACGTCCGAGACGGCCTTGACCGACTCGACCTCACCGTACGACTGGTCCTTCGCCACCGTGGAGCCCACCTCGGGCGGCTCGAAGTGGACGAGCTCGCCGAGCGCATCGGCGGCGAACCACGTGATGCCGAGCACGGCCTCGTCTCCTTCCACCCGGGCCCAGTCGTGCTCCTCGTGGTACTTCAGGTCGTCCGGATAGCTCTCGGCGGCTGCCACTCAGTCCTCCCTCTTGTAAATCGGCTTCCTGACCACCCGTGCCCGGCGCGGACGGCCGCGAACGTCGATCGTCAACTCGGTGTCCGGCTGCGCCTGGCCGGCCGGCACGTAGCCCAGCCCGACCCCGATCTCGAGCATCGGCGAATGCGACCCCGACGTGACCTCGCCGCCCCCGTCGATCGGCATCCCGGGCCGCGGGATCGCCTTCTCCTCCATGACGAACGCGACCAGCCGGCGTTCAGGGCCGTTTGCCTTGACACGACGAAGAACCTCGACGCCCTCGAACTCCTTGCCGAGCGCGCATGCCCAGCCGAGCCCCGCAGAGATGGCGTCCGTGTCCGGGCCGATGTCGTTCCCGTGCAGCGGGTAGCAGACCTCGAGACGCAGGGTGTCGCGCGCGCCCAGTCCGCAGGGCACGGCGCCGCGCTCGAGCACGGCGTCCCAGAGTCTGACGGCGTCCTCGCTCATGCAGAGGAGCTCGCAGCCGTCCTCGCCCGTGTAGCCGGTGCGATTCACCATCACCTCGACGCCGTCGATCGACGTTTCGGCAAAGGTGAACGGCCGGGCCGGGGGCAGCCCCAGCCGCTCGATCGAGCGCGGCCCCTGCACGGCGAGCAGCGCGCAGTCGTCGGAGACGTCGCGCACGTCCGAGCCCCGGACCTCCCGCTCCTTCAGCCACGCGTACGCGTTCTCGCGGTTCGAGGCGTTCACGACCAGGAGGTAGGAGCACTCGCCGACCCGATACGCGATCAGGTCGTCGATGATCCCTCCGTCCTCGTTCGTGAGCAGCGTGTACTGCGCCTGTCCGGGCTCGAGCCTGTCGAGGTCGTTCGAGAGCGCGCTCTGCAGGAGATCGCGGGCGTGCGGCCCCTCCACCTCGAGCTCGCCCATGTGCGAGACGTCGAAGACCCCCGCATCCGTGCGCACCGCGCGGTGCTCGGGGATGACGGCCTCGTACTGCACGGGCATCTCCCAGCCGGCGAACGGCACCATCCGCGCGCCGAGCTCGACGTGACGATCGTGCAGCGGCGTGTGCAGGAGCGTGGCGGACATGGGCACGGCCGATCCTAGTGCGTTGTACCTCCGCCCCGGCTCAGTGGAAATTGCGACACAGCCGCTTCGCCCAGTCCTCCCCAAAACGGAGTCGCCCCGGCTATTCCTGAGAACAAGCCGGGGCGACGGACCGGGTCGTGGGGTTGACTCGCTAACGGTCAACCCTGTTGAGGGCACGCACGATGTGCCCCGTTCCAACGGGCGCAAACCTCCTGTCGGGAAATCGCTAAACGCCGCTCGTACGGGCTATTCGCCGCGCAGGAAGGACGGGACGTCGAGCCCGTTCTCGGCCTGCTCGGAACCGGGGGACGGAACCGCAACCTGCGATTCCGCGCCCGCCCGCCGGCGGCGGCGCCCGGCGCCGAAGCCGGTCGCGATGACGGTGACACGAATCTCCTCGCCCAACGCGTCGTCGATCACGGCTCCGAAGATGACGTTGGCATTCACGTCCGCCGCGCTCGTCACGACCTCGGCCGCCTCGTTGACCTCGAACAGGCCGATGTCGGGACCGCCCGTGATGTTGAGGAGGATGCCGGTCGCGCCCTCGATCGACGACTCGAGCAGCGGTGACGACACGGCCGACCGGGCCGCCTCGGCCGCGCGGTTGTCTCCGCTCGCCGAGCCGATGCCCATCAGGGCCGAGCCCGCCTCGCGCATGATCGTGCGCACGTCGGCGAAGTCGAGGTTGACGAGGCCGGGGACGGTGATCAGGTCGGTGATGCCCTGGACTCCCTGCCGCAGGACGTCGTCGGCCATTCGGAACGCATCGACGACCGAGGTCTGTTTCTCGACGACCTGGAGCAGCCGGTCGTTCTCGATCACGATCAGCGTCTCGAGCTTGTCGCGCAGGGTCTCGATCCCCTGCTCCGCCTGCTGCGAGCGCTTGCGGCCCTCGAACCCGAACGGCTTCGTGACGACGCCGACCGTCAGGGCGCCGATCTCGCGGCCGAGCTCGGCGACGACGGGCGCTGCACCGGTCCCGGTGCCGCCGCCCTCACCCGCGGTGACGAAGATCATGTCCGCGCCCTTGAGTGCTTCCTTGAGCTCGTCGCGGCTCTCCTGCGCAGCCGCGAGGCCCACGGCCGGATCCGCGCCCGCGCCGAGGCCGCGGGTGGCACCCGAGCCGATGTGGATCTTCACGTCCGCGTCGCAACCCATCAGCGCCTGGGCGTCCGTATTGACGGCGATGAACTCGACGCCCGACAGGCCGGCATCCACCATCCGGTTGACGGCGTTCGTGCCGCCGCCGCCCACGCCGACGACCTTGATCACTGCGAGGTAGTTCCCGGCCGATTCCTTCGTGCTCATGAGCTCGAACCTGAACCTTCAGTAGAGGATCGGGGCTGATTTCAGCAACAACGCGCCGGAGCGTACGTGCGCCAACGCTCGGTGTCAACTACAGGTGCAGCTTCGCACTCTCAACCTCTACTAGAGCTTCGGTGCGTCCATGTGAGCGGCGACCCGTACCCGGACACCGGCCGGCCCGGGATGCTCACGTCGAGGTAGGTCGACCCTGCGGGCAGCATCGCGAGCAACCTCGAGGCCACCGCGACCTTGAGCTTGATGTCGGCCCCGGCGCCTAGGAGGAGCTCGAGCCCCGAACGGAGATGGAAGACGAGGGACCCGCTCGTATACGAGACGGAGGCGACGCGAGCCCCGAATGCTCCGGCCAGTCCCGCAGCGTGCGCGGCGGTTGCAGCGCCTGCCGCCGTGAGCTCGGCACCCGTCCGCACCGGTGTGTGCGTCGCGATCCAGATCCGAGGCAGGTTCGGCAGGGCCGTCGCCGGAAGCCGCTCCATCACTCGCCCGCGAGTCGAGACGAGCCAGCTGCCGGGCCCACGCCGCAGGACGGCGGCAGCGCGCTCCGGCACGACGGTGATCCGCAGCGTATGCGGGAAGTCCCGGTCGTAGGTCGCGCTCACCACCGAGGGGAGTGCGTCCACCGTCCGCAGCATCGCCGCGCCGTCGAGGCCGACGAGCGGCTTGCCGACGAGTGGGGCGAGCACTCCGTGGATCTGGCGCGCGACCCGGGGAGACCCGCCCCGGACCTCGATCCGGTCGATCGCGAAGAGCGACGACTCACGTGCGATCAGGTAGCCGCCGAGCGCGAAGGCGAGGATGCCGAGGCCGAGCGCGAGCGAGCGCCGGGTCGGGGCGAAGCACGCAAGCCACCCCCGGGGATGCGCCGCCCGCAGGCTCGGCCGCCACTGCAGCGGGATAGACTCCACGCGCGCGATGGACCGAGGAAAGCGGGCCCTGCCAGGCATGTACCTGTTTTCGTCGCTGGTCCGGACCTTCCTACAGCTCGGCCAGCTCGAGCTCGCCGAGGAATTCGACCTCGTGCTCGAGACGGACGCCGAAGTGCTCGAGCGCGCGACGGCGCGCCTCGGCCATGAGCGCGAGCGCATCGGCGGTCGTGGCGCGGTCCGCGTTCTCGATGAAGTTTGCGTGCTTCGGTGAGATCTGGGCTCCGCCGATGCGATGGCCCTTCAGGCCGCACGCCTCGAGCACTCGCCCCGCGCTCAGCTCGTGCTCGGGATTCTTGAAGACGCTGCCGAAGGTACGCCGGTTCGTCGGCTGCGCGTCCTTCCGGCGCATGTTCAGCTCGCGCACCTCGGCCTTGATCTCCTCCGACGGCCTCGGGCGGAGACGGAGCTCGGCACGAACCACAACCTGCCCGTGTCGGAGCTCCGAGTGTCGGTAGCTCAGCCCGAGCTCGGCGGGAGTCAGCCACGCGCTGCCCTCGGCTGTGGCGACGAGCGCGCGCTCGAGCGCCCCGGCGAAATCGCCGCCGTAGGCGCCAGCGTTCATCCAGACGCCCCCGCCGATGGTGCCCGGGATGGCGCAGGCGAACTCGAAGCCTCCGAGCCCCGCCGCGCGGGCACGATGCAGCGCGACCGCGTTCGCCGTGCCGCCGCCCACGCGCAGCACGTCGCCGTTGACCTCGACCGATGCCAGCTCGCCGGTGAGCCTGAGGACGAGCGCGTCGACGCCGTCGTCCGCAGCGAGCAGGTTGGAGCCGAGGCCGACGACCGCGACCGCGAGCGACCGCCGCTCGGCCCACTGGAGAAGCTCCTCCACTTCCTGCTCGGACTCCGGGCGCGCGAACGCGCTCGCCGGCCCGCCCGTGCCGAGGGTCGTCAACCGCGCGAGCTCGACGCCGTCCTCGATCTTCATCCGAGCGCCTCGAGGATCAGCGGTGCCGCGCGATCGACGTCGCCCGCGCCGAGTGTGAGCACGATGTCCCCGGCCCGCGCCCAGCCGGCCACGATGCCGGCCGCGTCCCCGAGTGAGGGCGCCCAGCCGATGCGCATGCCGGGCCGGAGCCGCGCGAGCTCGTCGACGATCAGCCGTCCCGTCACCCCGGGCAAAGGCTCCTCGCGGGCGGGGTAGATCTCGGTCACGCAAGCGGCATCAGCTGCGGCGAGCGCGTTCGCGAACCCGTGAGCGAGATGGAGGGTGCGCGAGTAGAGGTGCGGCTGGAAGAGCGCCAGCAGACGTCCGCCGTTGCGGACCGCGGCGAGGTCGGCCGCGAGCTCGGCGGGATGGTGGGCGTAGCTGTCGAGGACTGCCACGCCGCGAGCCTCGCCCTTCGGCTCGAGCCGACGGCCCGCACCGCGGAACTCGATGATCGCCGCCTCCGCGTCCCCACGCGAGACCCCGGCGCGCGCGAGAGCGGCGAGCGCGGCCGCCGCGTTGCGCCGGTTGTGCTCGCCCGGCACGGCAAGGTCGAGCTCCACCGGCTGGAGCTCGTCGGCACGAACGACCTGCGGCACCTCGCGTAGCCACTCCTCGAAGAACGCCGCGACCTCGACCCGAGAGACGAACGTCGTGTGGTGGTCGAGATCGACGTTGAGGAGCACGGCGATCTCCGGTCGGAGGGCCGCCACCGAGCGATCCGACTCGTCCCCCTCCACCACGAGCCAACCGGAGCCGGCGCGGGCGTTGCCGCTTAGCTGCGGCACGTCGCCGCCGATGAGGAAGGCCGGATCGAGCCCGAGCCGGTCGAGGCAGAAGGCGATCATCGCGCTGGTGGTCGTCTTCCCGTGCGCGCCGGCCACCACGATCGCACGGCGCTGCGCGACGAGCTCGGCGAGAA
>JAICLM010000204.1 GCA_025927435.1 Thermoleophilia bacterium
GCGGCACGTCGCCGCCGATGAGGAAGGCCGGATCGAGCCCGAGCCGGTCGAGGCAGAAGGCGATCATCGCGCTGGTGGTCGTCTTCCCGTGCGCGCCGGCCACCACGATCGCACGGCGCTGCGCGACGAGCTCGGCGAGAAGGTCGGCGCGCGGCCGGCCCTCGACACGGCCGGCGAAGGCCGTCGAGACGAACACCTCCCATTCCGCCGGCGGCTGCGGCGGGTCGGGCGAGATCTCGACACCGATCCCTTCGAGGTGCTGCAGGTACGGCGTCTCGACGCGGTCCCAGCCGGCGACCTCCGCCCCCCACGCGCGCGCGAGCAGCGCGTAGCCGCTCATGCCGGCGCCGCCGATCCCGGCGAGCCAGATCCTTCTACCGGCGAGCGGCTGCGAGGGAGACGAGCTCATCCGCGATCTCTTCCGCTGCGTCGGGCTTCGCGACCGCGCGCATCGCCGCGGCCATGGCCGCGAGCCGGTCGAGGTCGTCGAGCAGCGCCTCCACGATCCGGGGCGCCTCGTGCGCCGTCGCCTCGGGGACGACGACCGCGCCGCCGGCATCGGCGAACCAGCGCGCGTTCTTCTCCTGGTGCTGCCCCGTCGCGAACTCGCCGGGCACGAGCACTGCGGGCAGCCCCGCCGCGGCCAGCTCCCAGACCGAGCCGCCGGCCCGTGCGAGGACGACGTCGGCGGCGCCGTACGCCACGCCGATCTCGTCGATGAACGGCCGCAGGACGTAGTCCGGACGCGTGACGCGTCCCTCCAGCTCGGGGTAATCGCGCTCGCCGCAGAGATGGATCACCGACGGCCCGCTTTCGGCCCACGCGTCGAGGGCGAGGTCGTTGAGCAGGCGGGCGCCGAGCGAGCCGCCGAAGACGAGGACGACGCGAGCGTCCACCGCCAACCCGAGCCGGCTGCGGGCCTCCTCGCGTTCCACCGGCCGCGAGTCCGCCGGTATCGGCCGCCCGACGGCGCGGTACTTCTTGCCGTCCCGGCCGATCGGCACGGCAAGGAAGACGCGGTCCGCAAGCGGCGCAGCGAGCCGGTTCGCGAGGCCGAGATGCGCGTCGGCTTCGGTGAGCGCGCAGGGAATCCCTTCGAGCCGGGCCGCGAGCACCATCGGCCCGGCCACGAAGCCGCCGGCTCCGAGCACGGCGTCGGGCCTGCGGCCGCGCAGGATGGCGCGGCAGGCGAGCGGAGCGGCGAGGGCCCGACCCGCCGCGCGCACGAGCTCCGCGCTCGGCCGGCGCGGCAGGCCGGAGACCGAGAACGCGTCGAACTCGTAGCCGTGCTCAGGAACGAGCCGCGCCTCGACGCGATCCGGCGACCCTGCGAAGGTCACGAGCCCTCCCCGCTGCCGCAACGCTTCCGCGACGGCGAGCGCCGGCGCGACGTGCCCCACCGTCCCGCCGGCCGCGATCAGGAACCGCAGCTGCCGCTCGTCCGCCATCACGCGCGATGTTAAGGAGGACGCCGACCCCGACGAGCATCACCACTAGGCTCGAGCCGCCGTACGACACGAAGGGAAGTGGGATTCCAGTGAGCGGCGCAATCCCGACGCAGGCGGCCATGTTGATCGCCGCCTGCCCGCAGACGAGCGCGGTGACGCCCGCCGCGAGCCGCTTCGCGAACGGGTCGCGGCAGGCGATTGCGAGCCGGATCCCCGCATAGCCGAACGCGCAGAAGGCCATGAGCACGAGCGTGACGCCGACGAGGCCGAGCTCCTCGCCGACGACGGCGAACATCATGTCGGTGTGCGCCTCGGGCAGGTAGTAGAGCGGTGCCAGTCCCGACCCGAGGCCGCGCCCGAAGATCCCGCCGGAGCCAAAGCTGATCAGCGCCTGGACGTTCTGAAGGCCCGCGCCGGTCGGGTCCTTCCAGGGGTCGAGGAAGGTGAGCAGCCGGTCGCGCCGGTATGGGGACGACCAGGCTGCGATCGCCGCCAGCCCGAACACGATCCCGTAGGCCGACGCAAGAAGGCGCATCCGCGTGCCCGAGACGAGCAGGATCGCGCCGACGACGAGCAGCAGCGTCAGCGCCGTGCCGAGGTCCGGCTCGACCAGGACGAGACCGGCGAACACGAGCACGAGGACCCCGAGGGGCCGCGCGAGCTCCTGCAGCGTGCGGGGTGGCTGCCGCCGCGTGAGGTAGGCGGCCGTCCATACGACCAACGCGAGCTTCGCGAGCTCCGAGGGCTGGAAGACGAGCGGGCCGGCAGTGAGCCAGCGGCGCGCGCCGTTGATCCGTTCGCCGACCACGAGCACGCCGAGGCAGAGAACGAGCGCGGTCACGACGAGGCTCGGCGCGAGCGCGCGGAGGCGCTCGAGCGGCAGACGCGAGACGACCACGAGCAGCCCGACGCCGACGACGGCGTAGATCACCTGCTTCGAGACGAAGCCGAGCGGGTTGGCGTTGCCGAGCGCAGCGGATCCGGAGGTCGCGCTGTAGACCATGACGATTCCGAAGAGAACGAGGGCCGTCGTGACGAGCACGAGCAGGTTCCACTCGAACTGGTGCCGCTTCGGCTTCACGACAGGTCCTCGACCAGGCGACGGAACGTCTCGCCGCGTTCCTCGAAGCTCGCGAACTGGTCGTAGCTGGCGGAGGCCGGCGAGAGCAGAACCACGTCGCCGGGCTCGGCATCGGACGCTGCCCGCGCCACGGCCGTGGCGATGTCGCCGGTACGGATGTACGCGCGCCCGGCGGCATCGAGCGCGCCGGCGAGCTCGTCGCTTGCCGCGCCGACGAGGTAGATCGAGCACACGTTCGAGGGCAGGTCGCGCGCGAAGGGGCCGAAGTCCTCGCCCTTGAGCGAGCCGCCGAGAATGAGGCGCAGCGGCGCGTCGTAGGCTGCGACACCGCGGCGGGCGGCGGCCGTGTTCGTCGCCTTCGAGTCGTTGATCCAGCGAACCCCGTGCAGCTCGCGCACCAACTCCAGCCGGTGCGGTACTCCGGGGAAGGTGCCGAGTGCCTCCGCGATGGCGTCGTCGCCGACGCCGGCCGCGCGCGCCGCCGCGGTGGCGGCGGCCGCGTTCTCCCGGTTGTGGCGACCGGGCATCAACGGCTCTGCGGGCAGCGGGTCGTCGGCGGAGAACTCGATCCCGTCGATCCCCAAGCCCCGCGGTACGACCTTGGCGCGCGCCCGCTCGAAGATGCGGAGCTTCGCGGCGCGGTACGCGTCAAAGGTCCCGTGCCGGTCGAGGTGGTCGGGCTCGAGGTTGAGGAGCACGGCGACGTCGCAGGCGAAGGCCTCGACGTCCTCGAGCTGGAAGCTCGAGAGCTCGCAGACGATCCACGAGCCCTCCGCGGCCTCGAGAGCGGCGTCGGTGAGCGCACGACCGACGTTGCCTGCGACCTCGACGGGCCGGCCGGCCGCGCGCAGGATCGCGCCGAGGAGCTCGGTGGTCGTGGTCTTGCCGTTCGTGCCCGTGACGCCGATGACGCGCGTGCCGGCGGGCAGCAGCCGGTAACCGAGCTCGACCTCGCTCCAGACGGGGATGCCGCGCGACCGCGCGCCGGCGACGAGCGCCGACTCGGCCGGTACGCCCGGGCTCTTGACCACCAGTTCCACCCCTGCCAGCAACGCCTCCGCCTCCTCCTCCGATCCGAGATGGAGTTCGACACCGAGGTCGCCGAGCCTGCCCGCATCGACGTCGGAAGAGCGGTCGGTCGCGACGACGTGGACGCCGCGCCCGGCGAGCGCGGCCGCAGCCGCGCGACCGGATCGGGCGAGACCCACGACGAGGGCCCGACCCGGCAGCCATGCCTCTTCGGGAGACCCCTCGTCGGGACGTGTCCAGCTCACGACCCAGCTTCCCCCCCAATGGGGGGCGTGGGTCCCCTGGGATCACTGTACGCGCGCGGGCGCAACGGGACCGTCTCGGCTTCGTCGAGCATGAGATACGGGTTCGTGATCCGGCCCCCTGATCCTCAGGGGAGGCGGCCGCTCACGACGGCCTCCTCGTCCACCGGCGTTACCTCGACCTCCTCGAACCCGGCCGCGGTGAGCGCGTGCGCGAGCTTCTCCCCCGCTGCCGTGCCCGGCTCGGCGAACGCGGCGCGTCCGCCCGCAGCGAGGACGCGCACCAGCTCCTCGGCCGCAGCCGCGAGGGCTCCGTCGTCCGTTGCGATCCGACCGACGGCGGCTGCCACGGCGCCGTCCGGAAGCGGCAAAACCGGCGTCTCGCCGACGAGATACGCCACC
>JAICLM010000119.1 GCA_025927435.1 Thermoleophilia bacterium
CGAGAGCCGGGCGCCGCAACGCTCGCAGTGGGGGACCGGGGGCCGGCGTGCGCTCGCGGCGGCGAGGATCTCGTCGCTCGAGATCAGCAAGACCGCGAGCCCGTCGTCGGCGTCGAGCGAGGCGAGATACTCGTCCCGCGCGCGCTCGACGTCGAGGTCCTCGCCGAGCAGCGCGCCCAGGTTGTGGAGGTGACGGCGACTCATCGTGGCGCGAACACCGCCGTCATCGTCCGGCTCTCGAACACCGGTGTCCCTTCCAGCTTCCCGACCTGGTCGACGTCGGCGGCGAGGCGATCGATCAGCTCGCGGCCACGCTCGGGATGCTCGCGCTCGCGGCCGCGGAAGAAGACGATCGCCTTGACCTTCGACCCGCCCGCGAGGAAGCCGAGCGCCTGCTTGCGCTTCCACTCGTAGTCGTGCGCGGCGATCTTCGGACGTAGCCGCACCTCCTTGAGCGAGACGTGCACCTGGTTGCGGCGGCTCTGCCGCAATCGGCGCTCCTCCTCGTAGCGCCACCTGCCGTAATCCATCACGCGGCAGACCGGCGGGTCGGCGTCCGCGGCGACCTCGACGAGGTCGAGGCCGCGCTCGTATGCGTAGGTCCGCGCGTCGTCCGCCGCTCTGACGCCGAGCTGGCTGCCGTCCTCTGCGACGAGCCGCACAGGACGCGCGCCGATCTGTTCGTTGATCCGGGCCGTGACCCGGCGCACCTGCGCCGGACGGCCGGGCTTGCGCGCTTTGCGCACCGGAAATCCTTTCTCTGGCTGACGAGGGGCGCAGGCAGCCCTCGTCACGCAGCGCTCAGCGCGCGGCGGCCGGGCCGGTCGGGAGGGCGACTGCGCTGAGTTCGCTGAACACGTCGCGGCCCTCCTTTCGTCGCAGACGGCCGGCTGCGCGAGTCTAGCGCCCGCGGCCGCGCGTAGCTAGGCCCCGACCCGGGCCGTCGCCCCGTCGAGGGCAGCGAGCGCCTCGCGGATCGGCACATGGCGGCCGACGAAGATCGGCGTGTCGCGCTCGGTGTAGCTGGAGGCCGCGCTGTCGCGCAGCCGCAGCATGAGGTGCATGAAGTCGGCCGGCTCCTCGCACTCGAACGCGGTCATGAACTCCTGGTCGTCGATCCCGAACGAGTAGGTCGTGTGGTTCTTGATCCCCGGGAACTCCTCGCGGCCGATCCGGATGTGCTCGTCCATCGCGCGCTGCCGGTCCTCCTCGGGCAGGGCGTACCACGGCCGCGTCTTCACGAACGGGTAGACGACGAGGTAGGGGAGGCCGTGCGGCGTGATCTTGCGCGCCTTGCGGGCGCTCGTGTACTGCGAGGCCTTGGTCGTCGCGAGGTACGAGTACGGGGTCTCGAGCCAACCCGCGAGGGCGGTGCCGTTGAGCGCGACACCGAGCTCCTCCAGCAGCTCGTACTGCTCGGTGATCTTCCAGAGGAAGAAGTCGGTGTCCCCGCGCACGCCGGTCGTCGTGTACGCGCGCAGGTGCTCGAACCGGTCGGCGAAGGAGTCGACGACCTCGGCGAGCTCCTCCTTCTGCAGCTGGCGCGCATCGGCCGGGAGGAGACGTCGCCAGGCCGGGTCGACCCGGTAGAAGGTGTAGGCGACGTACTGGCCCTCCACGGCTCGAATGCTAGCCCGCGGCGTTAGGCTCTATCTCCTGCACGAGCGAGTGAAAGGAGCCCAGGTGAGGACGGTATTCGCCGGCGGAAGAGTGTTCGACGGGACGGGCGCGGAGGCCGCAGAGGCCGACGTCGCGGTCGTCGACGGACGGATCGACGAGGTCGGCGTCGGGCTGGACGGCGACGAGCAGGTCGACGTCACCGGGTCGACGCTGCTGCCGGGGCTGTTCGACACCCACGTGCACGTGATGTTCGGTCACGTGGACGTCTGGAGGCTGATGCAGGAGCCGTTCTCCTACCGCTTCTACGACGCGATCCGGAACCTCGAGGCGACGCTTCGCATCGGCATCACGACCGTGCGCGACGCCGGCGGCGCCGACCTCGGCGTCAAGCGGGCGCTCGGGGAGGGGATCGTGCGCGGGCCGCGGGTCCAGATCTCGATCACGATGCTGAGCCAGACGGGCGGGCACGGCGACGGCTGGCTTCCGTCCGGCGCTCAGGCGGAGATCTTCCCCGCGTATCCCGGCGTTCCGCCCTCGATCGTCGACGGGCCGGACGAGATCCGGCGGAAGGTGCGCGAGCTCGTGCGCGCCGGCGCCGAGGTGGTCAAGATCGCAACCTCCGGCGGGGTTCTGTCCCCGACCGACAAGCCGCAGCAGCCCGGCTTCGACGTCGCCGAGATCGAGGCGATCGTCGCCGAGGCGCGTGCGGCGGGGCTCTGGGTGATGTCGCATGCCCAGTCGACGGACGGGATCAAGAGCGCCGTCCGCGCAGGCGTGCGCTCGATCGAGCACGGCATCTACCTCGACGACGAGGCGATCCAGCTCATGCTCGACCACGACGCGTACCTCGTCCCGACGCTCGTCGCGCCGTGGGGCGTGATCAGGGCGGCCGAGGCGGGCGCGAGCATCCCCGAAGGGGCGGTGAACAAGGCACGCGAGGTCGTGGAGGCGCATCGCGACTCCTTCCGTCGCGCGGCCGCTGCGGGCGTGAAGGTGGCAATGGGCACCGATGCGGGGGTCGTCCCGCACGGGACGAACCTCGAGGAGCTCCAGCTCATGGCCGACGGTGGCATGAGTCCCGAGGACGTCCTCGTCGCGACCACGCGAACCGCCGCCGAGCTGATGGGTCTCGGGCGCGAGCTCGGCACGATCGAGTCCGGGAAGCGCGCTGACCTGGTCGTTGTCGCCGGCGACCCGTTCGACTTCCGCGATCTCGCGGGGCGGATCGAGCGCGTCTATCAGGACGGCCGGCTCGTCGCCGGATCGGCGCGCGAACGCGAGGTCGCAGCGGTCTAGCGCTTGGCTACGGTGGCCGCGGTGGCCGCCCGCGTCGAAAGCCAGCTCAAGTCACTGCCGGCGAAGCCGGGCGTCTACCTGTTCCGGGATGCGGACGGCGACGTCCTCTACGTCGGCAAGGCGAAGTCGCTCCGCCCGCGCGTCCGCTCCTACTTCCAGAAGACGACGGACGGGCGCGCGCAGATCCGCAGCCTGCCGGGACGCGTCGCGGACGTCGAGGTGATCGTGACCGGCAGCGAGGTCGAGGCGCTCCACCTCGAGCAGAACCTCGTCAAGCGGCACCGGCCGCCGTTCAACGTGCGGCTGCGCGACGACAAGTCCTTTCCGTACATCGCGGTCACGGTCGAGGACGAGTACCCACGCGTGATGTTCACGCGCGAGCGGCACCGGCCGGGCGTCTGGTACTTCGGCCCGTACGCGAACGCGAAGAAGGTGCGCGAGACGCTCGACGTCCTCAACCGCGTCTTCCGCTACCGGCCGTGCGAGGGGCCGAGGCCGGGGCGCCACAGCGGGATTCCGTGCCTCGACTACCACATCGACCGCTGCCTGGCGCCCTGCGTCGGGTACGTGTCGCAGGAGGACTACCGCGGCATCGTCGACGGCGTGATCGAGTTCCTGTCCGGCGACGCGAAGCCGATCCAGCACGAGCTCGAGCGGCGCATGCAGGAGGCGGCCGCGGACGAGCGGTTCGAGGACGCGGCGCGCTACCGCAACCGGCTCTTCGCCGTCCAGCACCTCGTCGAGCGGCAGGCGGTCGAGCGGCAGTCGGTCGGGACGGTGGACGTGATCGGCTTCGCGGCCGAGGGCGACCGCGCCGTGGTGCAGATCTTCCCGCTGCGCGGCGGCAAGATGGTCGACCGCCACTCCTTCCACCTCGAGAACGTCGGCGGCCAGGACGTGACGACGATCCTCGAGTCGTTCGGGCTCGAGTACTACGGCAGTGCGCCGAGCGTGCCGCCCCAGATCGTCATCCCGAGCGACGCGGGAGACCTGTCCGCTCTCGCCGAGCTCCTGTCGGAACGCCGCGGCGCGCGGGTCGAGATCCGCACCGCCGAGCGGGGCGAGAAGCGGCGCTTGCAGCAGCTCGCCGACGAGAACGCGCTCCACGTGCTCACGAGCGACCTCGCGCAGGGCGAGCAGCGGCGGCTACGGCGCGTCGAGGCGCTCGAGCAGCTGCGCGAGACGCTCAACCTCGAGTCGCTGCCCCTCCGCATCGAGTGCTTCGACATCTCGACCGCGATGGGGCAGGACAACGTCGGCTCGCTCGTGGTGTTCCAGGACGGGCTGCCGAAGAAGGCGCACTACCGCAAGTTCGGGATCCGCGGCCAGGTGGGGATGGACGACTTCGCGGCGATGGGGGAGATGGTCTCGCGCCGCTTCGCGCGGCTCGCCAACGGGGCCACCGCGGAGGACTACGACGAGTCGTTCGCCTCGACGCCGAACCTGGTGGTCGTGGACGGCGGCAAGGGCCAGCTCGCCGCGGCGCTCGCCGCCATGCAGGCGTTCGACCTACCCCGGGTCGCCGTGATCGCGCTCGCGAAGCGCGAGGAGGAGGTGTTCGTCCCCGGCCGGGCGAGGCCGGTCGTCCTCTCGCGGCACGACCCGGGCCTCCAGCTCCTGCAGCGCATCCGCGACGAGGCGCACCGGTTCGCCGTCGGCTTCCACCGGCAGCGGCGCGAGTCCCGCGGCTTCGCGTCGCTGTTCGACGAGCTCGAGGGCGTCGGCCCGGCGCGGCGGCGTGCGCTCCTCAACCATTTCGGCTCGGTCGACGCGATGCTCGCCGCGACACCGGAGGAGCTCGAGGGCGTCCACGGCGTGCCGGCGAAGGTCGCGCGCAGCGTCTACGCCCAGCTGCATAAAGCAGGCCGCTGAGGGAACCCGAGTCCAAAAAGGAGGTTCCAATGCCTGGCAAGGACCACGGCCCCAGCGTGAAGGATCCCGAGCTCTACGAACGCCTCCGGGAAGAGGGCGACAGCAAGGAGAAGGCCGCGCGAATCGCCAACCAGGCGGCGAACGAAGGCCGCAGCTCGGTCGGCGAGCGCGGGGGCCAGGCGCAGAACTACGAGGACCGCACGGTCGAGGAACTCCGCGAGCGCGCGCAGGAGATCGGCATCGACGGGTACTCCGACATGAACAAGGACGAGCTCATCGATGCCCTCCGCGACCACTGACGGTTAGAACAGCCGCGTGAGCGGCGACGAGCGAACGGCCGGAGCGCCGACGGGGCCAGCCGCGGCGCTCCGGCTGATCGGTTATCGAAACTTCGGGCCGTACTTTCTCGGCAACGCAGCCTCGGCCAGCGGGACCTGGTTCCAGAACCTCGCAGCCTCGATCCTCGTCTACCGGCTAACGGGGTCGGCATTTCTGCTCGGAGTGCTCAACTTCGCCAACTTCGTACCCGTGCTCGTACTCGCTCCCTGGGCGGGCAGCGTCGCCGACCGCTTCGACCGTAGACACGTGCTCCTCACGACGCAGCTGTCCGCCGCCGCGCTGTCGGCAATGCTCGCCGCCCTCGCGTGGGGAGGGGACGCGCCCGTCTGGGTCGTGATCGCGTTCGCACTCGCGCTCGGCGTGATGAGCGCGTTCAGCGCCCCGACGTCGATGGCGCTCGTCGGCGGTCTCGTCCCGCTGGAGCATCTGGGCTCGGCGGTGGCGCTCAACTCGATGACCTTCAACCTCGCTCGCGCAATCGGTCCGGTGCTCGCCGGCATCTCGGTCAGCGCGCTCGGCATCCCGGCCTCGTTCGCGATCAACTCGGCCTCGTACCTGCTGTTGGTGCTCGGCGTGCTCGTCGTGCGCCCTGCGGAGCGGATCCGAGCTACGCGCGCGGAGACCCGGCTACGCGAGAGTCTGCGCCTCGTCCGCGCGCAGCCCGAGCTGCTCGCGCTCCTGATCATCGTCACCGTGGTCGGATTCGGCTCCGACCCGGTGAACACCGAGGCGCCGGCCTTTGCGAAGGCTTTCGGCCGGCCCGATACCGATGCAGGATTCATCATCGGCGCCTTCGGCGCTGGAGCAGTCGCCGCGGCGTTCCTTTTGGCCGGGCGGGTCACCGGTTCGCGTCGCCGCATGGTCCTCACGCTGGGGCTCCTCGGCAGCGGGATGATCGCGTTTTCCCTCGTGCGCTGGCTGCCCGTCGGATTCGTGTTCCTCGCGATCGCCGGCTTCGGTTACCTCGCCTCGAACGCATCCGCGACGAGCCGGCTCCAACTAGGGGTCGAGGAGCGCCACCGCGGGCGGATCATGGCGCTCTGGAGCGTCGCCTTCCTCGGCCTCAGACCTGCGGCGAGCCTCCTCGACGGCGCAATCGCGGGAGCCTTCGGGGTGCGGACGGCGGGCGTCGTGCTCGCGTTGCCGGCACTCGCGTGCGCGGCCGCGATCCTCGCGGTGCCGCGGCTGCTCGGGCGCTACCGGCCGGCGTCGCTGTCGGGCGCGAGGAACGGGTAGCGGTAGTCGCGCGGCGGGACGAACGTCTCCTTGATCGCGCGCGGGCTGACCCAGCGGATCAGGTTCCACATCGAGCCGGCCTTGTCGTTCGTGCCGGAAGCGCGCGCGCCGCCGAACGGCTGCTGACCGACCACCGCTCCGGTCGGCTTGTCGTTGACGTAGAAGTTGCCGGC
>JAICLM010000268.1 GCA_025927435.1 Thermoleophilia bacterium
CCGGGCACGGACCTGACGGTCGGCCTGCTGCCATCCTCGCGCTTCTCGTCCGAGACGCCCGGCATGCAGACGGTCGACGGGATCGTGCACGCGCCGAACCTGCCGACGGAGGAGATCTCGTCTGCGCCGGATCCGCTGCGTGTCGACGGGACGGTCACGGCAACGAAGCCGCTCGACGTCGCGGGAGCGCTGATCGAGAACCTGTGCATTCGCTTCGAGGGAGGCCGGGCGGTCGAGATCGAGGGCGATCGCGTAGAAGCGCTGCGCGCGCGCACCGAGACCGACGATGGAGCAGCGCGGCTCGGCGAGGTCGCGCTCGTCGACCGCGAGGGGCGCATCGGCAAGACCGAGACGGTGTTCTTCAACACGCTGCTGGACGAGAACGCCGCGAGCCACCTCGCGCTGGGGAACGCATACGCGATCTCGGTCGGCGACGAAGATCGCGAGCGCATCAACCGGAGCTCGATCCACATCGACTTCATGATCGGGAGCGACGACGTCGCGGTCACCGGCGTCGGCGCCGACGGCGGCGAGGTCCCGGTGCTACGCGGCGGCGTCTGGCAGGTCTGACGGTCGCGCGCGGTCGGGGCGCGCCCCGCGCTTGACGAGCGTCGGCTCGCCGCGCTCGGGGAACGGCACCTCGATCACGTCGAAGTCGCGCGGGACGACGGTTGTCGCGAACACCTCGCGCGCTTCCGCTGCGAGATCGCTCCCGAAGTAGCGCGGCGAGACGTGCGTCAGGGCGAGGAGGCGCACGCCGGCGTCGCGCGCGACCTCCGCCGCCTGACGTGCCGTCGAGTGCAGCGTGTCGACGGCGCGGTCGCGCTCCTCCTCGGAGAACGTCGCCTCGTGGACGAGCACGTCTGCTCCTTCCGCCAGCACTCGCACCGTCTCGACCGGTGCGGTGTCGCCGGTGATCACGACCCGCCTGCCCGGTCGCGGCTTGCCGAGCACCTCGCCGGGGGTGACGACACGCCCGTCGGCGAGCGTCACGGACTCGCCGTGCTGCAGCTGCCCGCGCTCGGGCCCGAACGGAATCCCGAGCGCGTCGGCGCCGGCCGGGTCGAAGGCGCCGGGGCGCCCGTCCTCGACGAGCGCGTACCCGAGCGCGGAGACTCCGTGGTGTACGGGGATGGCGAGAATCCTGTACCCCTGGCGCTCGAGCGCGTCGCCCGGTCGCAGCTCCTCGAGGTCGACGGGATAGGAGAGGCGGCCGATCAGGCGGTCGAGGCTGCGATAGAGCTCGCGCAGCCCCGGCGGCCCGTAGATCGTCAGCGGCAGCTCCCGCTGGCGCAGCGAGAACGTCTTCAGCATGCCCGGCAGCCCGAGCGTGTGGTCCGCGTGGAAGTGCGTCAGGAAAACCTGCTCGAGCTCCGGCAGCCCGACCACCGAGCGCATCAGCTGGCGCTGGGTTCCCTCGGCGCAGTCGACGAGCAGCCGCTCCCCGCCGCGCCGAATGAGCAGCGCCGCGGGCGCGCGCGCCGGTGTCGGGACGCTCGCGGAGGTCCCGAGGAAGACGAGGTCCAGGTCCATGCCGCCGCCAGCCTACGCGGGAGGGAAGGACGGTCTCAGGGCAGGACGAGCTTCTGGCCCACCCGCACGTCGGCCCCCTGCAGATGATTCGCCCGCTCGATCCGCCAGACGGCGTCGCGGACGTCGCCGCCGTACCGCCGCTGCGCGATCGTCCAGAGCGTTTCGTACGGCCGAACCGTCACCACCTGCTTGGGGCCGTGAGCGGTCGAGGAGCGCGCGAGGGCGCTCCAGGCCAGGACGGCGATTCCCACCACGAGTGCGATCCGAACGAACATCTGTTCGCCATGCTACCCGAACACCTGTTCGTCTGTCAAGTGCCCAGCGACACGAGCGTCGGCGCGATGCGACCCGCCTCGACCGCGAGCTCGAGCATCGTCCGCTCGGGCGCCTTCCGGCGCTCCGTCGGGGAGCCCGGGTTGAGGATCCAGGTGTCCTCGACCCGCTCCACCTCGGGCGTGTGCGTGTGGCCGTAGAGGATGGCGCCGCAGCCGGGGAAGCGCGCGAGCAGGCGCTCGGCGCGGGCGGCGCGCGGCCCGGGGATGTGGATCATCCCGATCCGGGCGTCCGCGGCTTCGACGACCCGCTCCCTCGGCAGGGTCGCCTGCAGCGCCGGCTCGTCCATGTTCCCGTACACGGTCGCGACGGGAGGGCCGAGCGCCGACAGCTCCGCGAGGAAGGCGGCGCCGGTCAGGTCGCCGGCATGGAGGATCAGGTCGGCTCGACGGAGGCGCTCGACGCAGGCGTCCGGCAGGACGCGCGAGCCTTTCGGCATGTGCGTGTCCGAGATGACGGCGATCAGCACGGGTTACCGCTGGAGAATGGGCGCGAGCGCGTCGACGAGCTTCGCGGCGCCGAAGCGCACCGGATCGTCCGCCGGCAACCCGGTCTCCGCCTCCGCCTCCTCGATCGCGCGGCGCGCGTCGCGCTCGTCCAGATCGCGTGTGTTCAGCGCGATCGCATGCACGTCGGCCGGTCGCGCGAGCAGGCTGAGCCGGTGGTGCAGGGCCGCGAGCTCCGAGAGGGGCGGCATCGGAAAGCGCTCGTTCTCGTCGACGAGCCGCTCCCCCGCCTTGTGGCAGAGCACGAGCCCGTGCGGCGCCGAGCCGTGGATCAGTCCGAGCGTCACGCCCGAGTACG
>JAICLM010000246.1 GCA_025927435.1 Thermoleophilia bacterium
CCGGCCCACTCCGAGCTCTCCCTCCGCCGTTTCACCCTCGTCCGGCCCCACGAGCACGACGCCCCGCGCCCGCAATGCCTCGGCGTTCGCGCGGGTCGCGGGATGCGACCACATGCGTGGGTTCATCGCGGGAGCGACGAGGACCGGCCCGCGGTGTGCCAGCGCAGCCTCGGTGAGGACGTTGTCGGCGAGCCCCTGCGCGAGCTTGGCGAGCGTGTTGGCCGTGCACGGCGCAACGACGAGCAGGTCGGCGCGCGTGAGATGGAGATACACGTCGTCTCCCGGCGGCCGCCGCGCAAGCGCGCGAAAGGTCTCGGCGGTGACGAAGCGCTCGGCACCCGGCGTGACGAGGGGAACGACCTCGTGACCCTCCCTGACCAGCAACCGGCACAGCTCGCATGCCTTGTAGGCGGCGATGCCGCCGGTCACCCCCAGGAGGACGCGGGACATTCCCGCATGATGCCTATCTAGGCGCTGTAGTCGTACTTCAGCATCCCGTCGCTGACCTCTTCGAGAGCCATGGTGAGGTAGTTCTTGGAGCGGCTCTCGACGAGGGGCGGCAGGTTGTCGCCGAAGGTGCCTTCGCCGAGCTGGTGGTGGTAGTTGTTGATCTGCCGGGCGCGCTTCGCCGCCACGATCACGAGCGCGTAGCGCGAGTCCACGTTCTCCAGCAGGTCGTCGACGCGGGGTTCGATCATCGCCGCGGCATGGTAGCCGTCGCGCCGAGGAGCCCGCGGACCAGCGTCGTCAGCTCGGTGACCGCGCGTTCGAGGTCGTCGTTCTCGATCACGTGGTCGAACTCGCGGGCCTGCTCGAGCTGCTTGCGTGCGAGCTCGATCCGTTCGTGGATCTCGCCCGAGCTCTCGGTCGCCCGCTCGCGCAGACGCCGCTCCAGCTCGTCCACACGAGCGGAGATGAAGATCGTCACGGCCCCCGGAACCTCGTGTTTGACGCGGAGCGCTCCCTCGGTCTCCAGCTCGAGCAGCGGCGTGTGGCCGTTTTCTGCGATCCGGGCGAGCTCCGAGCGCAATGTGCCGTAGCACTGGCCGGAGATGAACTCGACGTGCTCGAGGAACTCGCCGTGCTCGACGCGCGCGTGGAACTCGGCGGCGGAGAGGAACCTGTACTCGCGGCCGTCCTCCTCCCCGCGCCGCCGCTCGCGCGTCGTGGCCGAGACGGTCACCTCGATTTCGGGCACCCGCTCGACGAGCTCGCGGATCAGTGTGCCCTTGCCGGCGCCCGACGGGCCCGTCACCACGAGCACCGCCGGCATCCGCGCGTCCTCCACTAGCGGCTGTTGAAGAGGCCGATCAGCTCGGCGCGCTGCCGATCGGACAGGCCGCCCACGGTCTTCGACTGGCTGATCCGGCACGTGTTCAGGAACCGAGCGGCCTTCACGCGCCCGAACTTCGGCACCGCCATCAGGATGTCGATGACCTTCGCCGTCGAGACGTACTCGGGTGGGTTACCGAGGATCTGCTCGATCCGGACCTTGCCGTCCTTGAGGTCCTTCTTCAGCTTCGCGCGCTTGACGCGGACGTCGTTCGCTCGCTTGAGGGCGTCCATCCGCTGATCGAGGGAACGAAGCGGAGCATGCGCCTGCGTCTTGGTCGGACTCACGGCCGGCCGATCTTACCAATGCACCCGCGAGCTTCAAGCGTGGACTTTTCGCTCGGTTTCCGGGCTTTTTGCCAGGGCTTTACCGTCTTCCGCGCTGACAACGCCAGCATCCGCGCAGGCGGCCACGAACTCCGCCCGAACCCGTGTCGGGGCGCCGGGATCGGCGAAGAGGACGGTTCCGAGGGCGACGTCGCGTGCGCCGCAGGCCGCAAACTCGAGTGCGTCGCGGCCGGTCTGGATCCCGCCCATCCCGACGATCGGCAGGCCGGTCGATTCGTGGCAGACGCTGACCGCATGGAGGGCGATCGGCTTCAGGGACGGGCCCGAGAGGCCGCCGCTGCCGCGGGCGAGCACGGGGCGCAGCTGCCTGTCGAGCGCCACACCGCGGAGCGTGTTGACGAGCGAGAGCCCGTCCGCCCCGGCCGCCGCGACCGCGCGCGCGACCTCCGCGACGTCCGGGTGCGCGGCGGAGAGCTTCGCGTAGAGCGGCAAATCGGTCGCCACGCGGCAGGCCGCGACGATTTCCGCGGCCGAGTCGGCGGCCTCGTCGACGTTCGGGCACGAAAGGTTGAGCTCGATCGCCTCGATGTCGTCCAGGCGGGCGCACGTCTCGGCGTAGTCGCGTGCGCTGAAGCCGCCGACGCTGACCCAGAGCGGGACGCCGAGCTCGCGCAGGCGCGGCAGGTGCTCGGCGAGGAAGCGGTCGCGGCCCGGATTGGCGAGGCCGATCGCGTTCAGCATCCCGTGCGCGGTCTCGGCGATGCGCGGCGGGTCGCTCCCTGCGCGCGGCTCTGGCGTGACCGTCTTGGTCACGAAGGCGTCGAGTTGCCGCGCCACCTCGCGCGCCGCCAGGGCGTCGAGACAACCGCTTGCGTTGAGGATCCTCATGCGACGGCCTCGGCATGTGCATGGACGCGGGCGGCATCGAGCACCGGCCCCTCGAGGCAGAGCCGCTTCAGGGCGCCGTCGATCTCGACGACGCAGCCGTGGCAGGCGCCGTAGCCGCAGGCCATCGGCGCCTCCCAGGCGAGCTGCGCCGTCGGGCACAGCGCGGCGACGACGCGGAGCATGGGTTCGGGCCCGCAGGCGAAGACGTCGAAGCCGGGGTCGATCAGCTCGGTGACGACGACCGGATCGACGACCACCTCGGCGCCCGGGAGGAGCGTGGCCGCCTCGCCGTGCTCCGTGCTGCGGAAGCCGAGGACGACCGGCGGCGAGCCGCCGAGCTGCTCTGCGAGGTACGGGAGCGGCGCGATCCCGATCCCGCCGCCGACGAGGAGCGGCCGCTCGACGTCGAGCCGGTAACCGTGCCCCAGCGGCCCGAGCACGCCGATCTCGTCGCCGGTGCGGAGCCGGCAGAGCGCCTGCGTCCCCGGCCCGATCGGGTCGACGAGGAACGCGAGCTCGCCCGGCGGCGCGAGGCAGAGCGAGAACGGCCGCGGGAGCAGCCGTCCCGGAGCCTCGAGCATGAAGAACTGACCCGGTACGCCCGGGTCGACGTCGCCACGCGCGAGCCGCAGCAGGGTGTACGGCCCGACC
>JAICLM010000295.1 GCA_025927435.1 Thermoleophilia bacterium
GAAGGTCGAGGACAAGCTCGGCGTCTTAAGCAACCTCGGCGGCCGGGCCGACACCGTGCTCATCGGCGGCAAGATGGCCGAGGAGCTGCGCGGCGAGAATCCGCTCGACTTCGACGTGGAGCTGCCCGTGGACGTGGTGGCCGCGGCCGAGTTCGAACGGGACGCAGAGTCACGGCTCTGCGCTGTCGACGAGATCCCCGACGGCTGGCTCGGCCTCGACATCGGGCCGGAGACGCGCACGCGCTTCGCCCGGCAGCTCCAGTCGGCACGCACGATCTTCTGGAACGGGCCGATGGGCGTGTTCGAGTGGCCGCGCTTCGCGGAAGGGACGGAGGCCGTCGCCGAGGCAGTGGCGGCGAACGACGTCGCATTCTCGGTCGTCGGGGGCGCGGATTCCGTGCGTGCGCTGAACGAGCTCGGCCTGGCCGACCGCGTCTCCTGGGTCTCGACGGGCGGCGGCGCGAGCCTCGAGCTGCTCGAGGGCAAGGAGCTGCCGGGCGTCGCGGCTATCCCGAGCGTCTAGGGGTCGGGTCGAGGAAGACCTGGTCGAGGTCTGGGACGGCCTCGCGCAGCCGTTCGTCGAGCTCGTCCGCGAGCTTCTCGACGCGTTCGACTCCGTCGGCGAGGTCGGTCCGCGCCGCGACGAGCAGCGACTTCGGCCCCGTGTACTTCGTCTGCAGCTGGACGACGTCCTTACGCCGTCCGCCACGAGCGCGATCAGGACGGTGCGTCTCTCGCCCTGCGTCTCTCGGCGATGCCCGTACGATGCGCTCGCCATGCTGATCGCGGGCAACTGGAAGATGTTTCGCGGGCCGGATCCCGTTGCGCTCGCAGGGCTCGACGCCGTCGTCTGCCCGCCGTTCACCCGGTTGCGCGAGTGCGTCGAGGCCGGACTGACCACGTACGCGCAGAACGTCCACTGGGAGGCGGAGGGCGCGTACACGGGCGAGATCTCGGCGCCGCTGCTGCTCGAGCTCGGGGTCGTCGGCTCCCTCGTGGGCCACTCCGAGCGGCGGCAGTACTTCGGCGAGACCGACGAGACCGTCGCCAAGCGGGCACGGGCCGCGCTCGACGCAGGGCTGCGCGTGATCGCCTGCGTCGGCGAGACGCAGGAGCAGCGCGAAGCGGGGGAGACGGAGGACGTGTTGCGGCGCCAGCTGTCGATGCTCGAGCCGCATTCCGAGCTCGTGCTCGCCTACGAGCCGGTGTGGGCGATCGGGACCGGCCACACGGCCACGCCGGAGATGGCACAGGACGCGCACGCGTTCATCAAGTCGCTCCTCGACGCGCCGGTCCTCTACGGGGGGTCGGTCAAGCCGGACAACGCCGGGGCGCTGCTCGCGCAGCCTGCCGTCGACGGCGCACTCGTCGGCGGTGCGTCCCTCGAGGTCGACTCATTCAAGGCGATATGCGAGACGGCGGCCCGTATCCCCTCGTAGCGCTCGTCATCCTCGACGGCTGGGGCATCGCGCCGCCCGGCCCCGGCAACGCGGTCGAGCTGGCGGAGACGCCGGTCTTCGACCGGCTCTGGCGCGACTATCCGCATGCGCAGCTCATCGCATCCGGCGCGGCCGTCGGGCTGCCGAACGGGCAGATGGGGAACTCGGAGGTCGGCCATCTGACGATCGGCTCGGGCCGCATCCTCTTCCAGGATCTCGTCCGTGTGAGCCGGGCGATCGAGTCCGGCGAGCTGTTCCAGAACGAGGCGCTCCGCGGAGCCTTCGAGCGCGGGAAGAACGTCCACCTTCTGGGGCTCGTCTC
>JAICLM010000115.1 GCA_025927435.1 Thermoleophilia bacterium
GAGGATGCCGCCGAGCACGAGCCCCAGGAACGAGCCGGCGACGATCGAGACGCTGTTGATCCCGAGCGCGAGGCCGCGTTCGTCAGGCGGGAAGGCGTCGGTGAGGATCGCGCTGGAGTTCGCGAAGACGAGCGCGCCGCCGACTCCCTGGCCCACGCGCATCAAAATCAGCCACAGCGCGCCGGCGCCGCCGTGCAGCCAGGTGACCGAGAGCAGGATCGAAAAGAAGGTGAAGACCGCGAAGCCGAGGTTGAACATCCGCACGCGGCCGTACATGTCGCCGAGCCGGCCGAGGCTGACGAGCAGCACGGCGAGCACGACGAGGAAGCCGAGGAGCAGCCAGAGCAGATAGCTCGTATTGCCGGGCTGCAGCGGGTCGATGCCGATGCCGCGAAAGATGTCCGGCAGCGCGATCAGCAGGATCGAGCTGTTGATCATCGCGAGCAGCGTCCCGAGCGTCGTGTTCGAGAGCGCGACCCACTTGTAGTCCAGCTTCCGCAGGTGCATCCGCACGCGGAACCCCTTTCCGCAAATCTAACGTTCACGTAAAGATTAACGGATCTGGACGAGCTTCGCGGGCGCGTGCTCGACCTGGAGCGTCGTGTGCTCGAGGCCGAAGCGGCCGTTGAGAAGGGCCTCGAGCTCGCGGCGGATGCCGTGGCAGTCGGTCCCGGGCTCGACCAGGATGTGCGCCGAGAGGGTCGGGAACTCGGTCGTCACCTCCCAGACGTGGAGGTCGTGCACCTGCACGACCCCGGGATGCGAGGCCATCGCCGTCCCGATCTCGTCCACCGGCAGACCGGCCGGAGCGATGTCGAGCAGCACGCGGCCGGAGTCGCGCAGCAGCCCCCACGCCGCCCGCAGCATGAGCGCCGCCACGAGCAGCGCTGCGACGGGGTCGGCGCGCACCCAGCCCGTGGCGAGGATGATCCCGCCGGCGACCGCGGTGGCGATGAACGCGTAGAGGTCGTTGAGGACGTGCTGGAAGCTGCCCTCGACGTTGAGCGACTGCCGGTTCGCGCCGGCGAGCTGCCACGTGGCGGCGAGGTTGACGCCGATCCCGACCAGGGCGACGACGAGGATCCAACCGCCGTGCGCCTCGGGCGGCGAGACGAGCCGCCGGACGGCGCCGTAGACGATCAGCCCGGCGAGGACGAGCAGCGCCGCACCGTTCGCCTGCGCCGAGAGGATCTCCGAGCGGCGCAGCCCGAACGTGCGGTTCCCGCGCGCCGGCTGGGCCGCGAGCCGCAGCACGACGAGCGACATCGCGAGCGCGCCGGCGTCGGTCAGCATGTGCGCCGCGTCGGAGAGGAGCGCCAGGGAGTGCGCGAGGATCCCGGCCACGATCTCGCCGGCCATGAAGGTGACGATGAGCCCGAGCGAGAGCCCGAGGCGGCGAGCGTCCTCCTCGCGCGCTCCGTGCGTGTGCCCGTGCGCGTGTCCGTGCACCGGCTCATCATGCACGCCTTGCGGGACGGCGTTAGCCTAATCTAGAATTTAGGCATGGCTCAACATTCCACGCTCGAGGCACGCGACCTCACCGCCGCCGTCCAGGACTACGCGAAGGCGATCTACACCCTGGAGTCCCGTGACGGGGCCGCCTCGACGACCGAGCTCGCCGCCCTGCTCGCGGTCCGCCCCGCCTCCGTCTCGGGGATGCTGCGCAAGCTGTCGGCCCTCGAGCTCGTCGAGCACGAGCGCTACCGCGGCGTCCGCCTCACCGAGCGTGGCCGGCGCGTCGCTCTCGAGGTGATCCGCCATCACCGGCTCGTCGAGCTGTTCCTCGTCGAGAGCCTCGGCATGACGTGGGACGAGGTTCACGCCGAGGCGGAGGTGCTCGAGCACGCGCTGTCGGAGGAGCTCGAGGAGCTGATCGCGTCGAAGCTCGGGAACCCGACCGTCGATCCGCACGGCGACCCGATCCCGACCCGCGAGCTGAAGCTCGCCGAGACCCCGGCACCGGCGCTCGCCGAGCTCGAGCCGGGCGAGACCGCCACCTTCGTCCGGATCTCGGACACCGAGCCGGAGATGCTCCGTTTTCTCGGCGAGCGCGGGATCGCCCCCGGCGCGCGCCTCGAGCTCGTGGAGCGCCAGCCGTTCGACGGCCCGCTCTTCGTGCGGGTCGGCAACGACGTGCACGTCCTAGGCGCGACGCTCGCGCGCGCGATGCGCGTCGAGCGCGAGGCCGCGAAGCCGTGAGCGACGAGGCCTACGAAGCCTTCCGGCACGGCGCGACTCCGCTCCACACGGTCGTGGCCCGCGGCCGAGTGCGGGCGACGCTCACGATGCTCGGGCCCGCCTTCGTGGCCGCGGTCGCGTACGTCGACCCGGGCAACTTCGCCACCAACATCCAGGCCGGCGCGCGCTACGGCTACCTCCTGCTCTGGGTCGTGCTCGCCGCGAACCTCATGGCGATGCTCATCCAGTACCTCTCGGCGAAGCTCGGAATCGTCACCGACCGGAACCTCCCGGAGCTGTGCCGCGACAACTACCCGCGCCCGGTCGCGTGGGGACTCTGGATCCAGGCCGAGGCGATGGCGATGGCGACCGACATCGCGGAGTTCCTCGGCGCGGCGCTAGGGCTCAACCTCCTCTTCGGCGTGCCGCTCCTGCCGGCCGGCTTCATCACGGGAGTGATCGCCTTCTTGCTTCTCGAGCTACAGCGGCACGGCTTCCGGCGCTTCGAGCTCGCCATCGCCGCGCTGCTGGGGCTCGTCCTCGCCGGCTTCCTCTACGAGACGTTGAAGATCGGCCCTTCGGCGAGCGGGGCCGCGCAGGGACTGATCCCGCATCTGGACGGCTCGCGCTCGGTCTATCTCGCGGTCGGGATCATCGGCGCCACGGTCATGCCGCATGCGATCTATCTCCACTCCGCGCTGACGAAAGGACGGACGCCCGTACGGGACGAGGTCGAGCGCGCGCGCGTGCTCCGCTTCCAACGGACCGACGTGATCGTCGCGCTCGGCCTCGCGGGTCTCGTGAACATGGCGATGCTCTCGGTCGCGGCGAAGCTGTTCCACGGCCGGCCGGGGTGGTCGCATGTCGAAACGATCCAGGAGGCTCACGCGGGCTTTTCCCACCTCGTCGGCGGAACGGCGGCTCTCATGTTCGCGGTCGCGCTGCTCGCCTCGGGGATCTCGTCCTCGAGCGTCGGTACGTACGCGGGCCAGGTCGTGATGGCCGGCTTCGTGAACCTGCGGATCGGGCTGTTCGCCCGCCGCGCGCTGACCATGCTGCCCGCGCTCGTCATCCTCGCCGCCGGTGTGAGCCCGACGAGCGCGCTGGTTCTCAGCCAGGTCGTGCTCTCCTTCGGGATCCCGTTCGCCCTCGTGCCGCTGCTGCTGCTCACGAGCCGGAGAGACGTGATGGGCGTGCACGTCAACCGGCGCTCGACGACGATCGTGGCAGGCGGGATCGCGACGGTCATCAGCGCGCTCAACGTCTTCCTGCTCGTGCAGGTCTTTACCTAGAGCCGGCGCGCGACCCGGCGATGACGCCGGTGTCGAAGCCCATCCAGTGCATGCGGCCGAGGAGCCGCGCGTGCTCGACCTTGAGGCAGCGGTCCATCACGACGGGGAGCCCGCCTTCCTGGGCGATCCGCGCGCCTTCCGGGCTGATCACGCCGAACTGCAACCACAGCGCCCCCGCACCGACTTCGACCGCCTCGCGCGCGATCTCGGGCACCGCGGCGGGAGTGCGGAAGACGTCGACGACGTCGATCCGCTCGGGCACGTCGCGCAGGCTCGGGTAGACCTGCTCGCCGAGCACGTGCTCCTCGTTCGGGTTGACGGGGATGACGCGGTAGCCGTGCCGCTGCAGGTAATAGGCGACGAAGTTGCTCGCGCGCAGCTCGCTTGCCGAGAGGCCGACGATCGCAACGGTGCGCGCGTTGAGCACGATCTCCTGGATCGTGCGCCGATCCTGGAACTCGTTCACGCGGTGACGGCCGAGCCGCGCGCCGCGCGCAGGCCGCGCTCGAGATCCCACAGCAGGTCGTCCACGTCCTCGAGCCCGACCGAGAGGCGCACGGTCCCGGGGGCGACGCCGGACGCCGCGAGCTCGTCGTCCGCCAGCTGGCGGTGCGTGGTCGATGCGGGATGGATCACGAGGCTCTTCGTGTCGCCGACGTTCGCAAGGTGGCTCCAGAGCGAGAGCGCCTCGATGAAGCGCCGCCCGCCCTCGCGGCCGCTCTCGAGGTCGAACGAGAAGACGGAACCCGCGCCGCGCGGCAGGTAGCGCTCGACAAGCGAGCGGTACGGACTGTCCGGCAGCGCGGGATGCCGCACCGCCCCGACGCCGGGCTGCACGCCCAGCCATTCGGCGACGGCCAGCGCGTTCGCGACGTGGCGGTCCATCCGCACCGCGAGCGACTCCATCCCCAGCAGGAGCAAGAACGCGTTGAACGGCGCCAGCACCGCGCCGAAGTCACGGAGGGTCTCCGAGCGCAGCTTCATGAGGAGCCCGTAGACGCCGAACGTCTCGTGGAACTTCAGGCCGTGGTACGCGGTGGAGGGCTCGGCGATGGACGGGAAGCGCCCGTTCGACCAGTCGAACGTGCCCGAGTCGACGACCGCCCCCGCGATCGTCGTCCCGTTCCCCACGAGGAACTTCGTGGCCGAGTGGACGACGACGTCGGCGCCGAACTCGAGCGGGCGGCACAGGTACGGGGTGGCGAAGGTGTTGTCCACCACGAGCGGCGCGCCGACCTCGTGCGCGACCGATGCCGCGAGCTCGATGTCGAGCACGTTGCCGCCGGGATTGGCGACCGTCTCGGCGAAGAGCGCCTTCGTCTCGGCCGTGACCGAGCGACGCCAGCCGTCGGGGTCGTCCATGTCGACCCAGTCCAGGGTGATCTGGAGCTTGCGCGCGAGGTGGTTGAGCTGTGCGGTCGAGCCGCCGTAGAGCGCCTTCGCCACCGCGATCCGGTCGCCCGGCTCGAGCAGGGCGAAGAACAGCGCGGCCTGCGCGGCAAGCCCGCTGGCGAACGCGACGGCGCCGACGCCGGCCTCGAGGCTCGCGAGCCGCTCCTCGAACGCGGCGACGGTCGGATTCATGATCCGGCTGTAGATGTTGCCGTACTCCTGGAGGTTGAAGTACGCCGCCGCCGACTCGGTGTCCTCGAACACGAATCCCGCGGTCTGGTAGATCGGCGTCGCGCTGGCGCCCGTGTACGGGTCGGGCCGCTGGCCCGCGTGCACCGCACGCGTCCTGAACCCGAACTCGCGCGGCGTCTCGTCCATCGAGCCAGCGTACCGCCGAGCCGCCCATTCATCGCACGGTCCGCTCGAGCGGCGTCGAGAAACTCTTCGGGGGTCAAAAAAGGGCCTTCGAGAGCCGAAGAAGGGCGCATAGCCGTGATCGATCACCTCGCACCGAATGAGCCGCCCTCGCCGGAGCTCGTCTGCCGCAGGCAGGCATGGAAAGACGACCATCCCTGGCTTCACCACGCCATCACGCAGATCGGGCCGGGCGCTCGGCGAGCAGCGGACGGCTGGCGGGTGCGGATCCAGGACGAGCTGAAGACGACGCTCGACTTCCAGGTCAAGCCCGACGGCACAGCCGCTGTCTGGTGCGGCATGAGCCGCTATGACTTCCATCACTACCCGACCCCGAAGGAGCTGTTCGAAGGGCTCGCCACGGCCTATCGCCTGGAGAGCGACCGCCGCAGCGGCAGCAATCAGTGGAGGATGAGCACCGGCGACCTCATCACCCCGCCCGGAGGGGCGAAGCGGCAGACCTTCGTTCGGGCCCTGCCGCGGGCCGCAAGGGAATCGTTCGCCCGGGCGCTGGGCGCCGTAGCCCTGCTCCATGCGGAACAGCTCGTACTGATCTTCCTCGGGATCACGGGGCTCACCCTCGTCCTGTCCATCGTTGCGGTCACCGTTCGCTAGGCCCGGGCAAGCGGAGTGAGAAACTGAAAAGCCCCGCTTTGCGGGGCTTTTCTATAGCGGGGGCAGGATTTGAACCTGCGACCTCCGGGTTATGAGCCCGGCGAGCTACCTGACTGCTCCACCCCGCGGCGTGACCCCGATTGTAGCACCCTCGTTACGCTGGTCTCCATGTGGGATTGGGCGATCTGGGCCGCGCTCATCGTCGTCGGGCTGGCGGGAATCGCGGCTTTCGTGCTGCTCGTGGTGCGCGCGCTGGAGGCGTGGCGTGCGGTCCAGGAGACCCGCAGGGCCGTCGTCGGCGGCCTCGACGGGTTCGCGGCGCGGGCGGAGGCGGCTGCGAACAAGCTCGCCACGGCCGACGACACCGCGGAGCTGCAGGAAAGCCTCGGCCGCCTGCGCCTCTCGCTCGCCCGGCTCGCCGTCCTGCGCGAGGCCATCGACGAGGCAGAGGACACGCTCGGGGGCGTCCTCGCCATCGTTCCGCACAGGTGATCGTCGCCGCCGTCGACCTTGGCACGAACACCACGCGCCTCCTCGTCGGCCGCGTGACCGACGGCCACGTCGAGGAGCTCCACCGAGAGACGCGGATCACGCGCCTCGGCGAGGGAGTCGACTCGCGCCGGCGCCTCCTCCCCGTGCCGATTGCGCGCGTGCGCAACGCGCTCTCCGACTACCGCCGCACCGCCGAGTCGCTCGAAGCCGAGCGCACGCTGCTCGTCGCGACAAGCGCCGTCCGAGACGCGGACAACGGCGAGGCGTTCCTCGGCGAGATCGAGTGGAGCTACGGCTTCGCGACGCAGCTGCTGTCGGGCGACGAGGAAGCCGAGCTGA
>JAICLM010000085.1 GCA_025927435.1 Thermoleophilia bacterium
GTCGCCGCGCTGGTTCTCTTCCCCGGAGCAGGTGGAGGCGTCTACCCGTTCCACTGGATCGACTTCGTCGCGGTTCTCGGCGTCACGACGCTCGGCCTGCTCGTGGCGCGCAGAGCGCGCGCCGCCGGGCCGCTCGTCGCGTTCTACGCGCTCTGGGGCCTCGGGAGTGTCGTCGTCTACATCGTGCCCACGCCGCTCGGGGACAACTGGACGCGTCTGAGCGCGTTCGTCTTCCCCGTCATGCTTCTCACTGCGAGCCTCGCCGGGTTCCAGCCGCGACGTCTCGTCGTTCTCGCGCTGGCTGCAGCGTTCGCCTTCAACCTCGTCCCCTACGCGCTGCTCGTTCCGTCCCGGCTCGGCAACGACACGCAGCAGGCGAGCTTCTGGCGGCCCGCGCTCGACTTCCTCCGGCAGCACGACCGGCCCGGCTTCCGGGTCGAGGTCGTACCGACGGCGGAGCACTGGGAGGCGTACTGGATCCCGAAGTCCGGCTTCCCGCTCGCGCGCGGCTGGTACCGGCAGCTCGACGTCGCCGACAACCCGACGCTCTACGCGAACCATCTCCATGCCGTCGCGTATCGCCGCTGGCTGCGCTCGGCGGCCGTCCGGTACGTCCTGCTCAGCAGGACCGCGCCGCTCGACTGGGAGGGCGGCCCGCAGGAGGCGCGTGTTCTGCGCTCGCCGAGCTCCGGCCTGAAGACCGTGTTCCGGAGCCGGGACTGGACGATCTATGAGCTGCCGCACGCGACGCCGCTCCTCACCGGCCCCGCGAAGCCCGTGATCACCTCGGTCGGGCACACGGCGATCCACGGGCAGGTCTTCGCCGCCGGGCGGTATCTGATGCGGGCCCACTACAGCCCGTACCTCCGCCTGCAGGGCGGCGGCTGCGTCGCGCCGGGGCCGGGCAGGATGACGTACCTCGACCTCACGGGCCCGCAGCGGTTCGCACTCAGCGTCCCCGGCACGCCCGACGGCCTCGTGCGGGAGCTCGTCGGCGACAAGCAGGCCGAGACCTGCCCTTCGAGCTAGCGATTCCCTGAGCCGGATCCAGGTCGCCCGATCCGGACGATGCCGCGACCGGCCACGAGGGGGAATGTGCGCTGGTGGACTGGGTTTACCTCGAGCTGGTGCTCGTCTCGATCGCGGCGATGCTCTCGCCCACGACGCTGACGTTCTCCGTGCTGGCGCTCGTGCTCGCCGAGCGCCCTCTTCGGACGGGGATCTGGTTCTACCTCGGCGCCTTTGCGATCACCATCGTGATCGGGGTGGCGGCGGCATTCGTCCTCGGCGACAGCGCGGCCCCCTCCGCGAACGGCGAGCGGAAGACGTGGGTCTCGATCTTCGACCTCGTGGCCGGCGTCGCCCTGCTCCTCTACGTCGCGCGCACCTGGCGCCGGCCGTTCGCCGAGAAGACGACGAAAGGCATGGTCGACAAGATGACCGCGGTCGCGTCCTCGCCCTGGATCGCCGTCGTCGCGGCCGGCGCGACGCTCGCGAACCCCGGCGGCTTCATCCCCCTGGCGCTGAAGGCGATCTCGGAGACCGATCCGACGAAGGCGGGATATACCGCGCAGTGGATCGGGTTCACGGTCGTTTCGCTCCTGCCGCTCAGCATTGCGATCGTGCTGCTGCTCGTCTCGCGGGACTGGGCGGAGCGAATCCTGGGCCGCACGCGTTTCTGGCTCGAGGGACATCTGCGGGTGATCGCGTCCGTGATCATCTTCCTGCTCGCGGTGTCCCTGCTGCGCAACGGGATCTCCGGGCTGCGCTAACCGCCCGCCGGTCGCTGCTACGGTCTGCAGCACGGTGCCGATCTACGAGTACGTGTGCATGGAGTGCGAGTCGCACTTCGAGGAGCTCGTTCGCGGCGAGGAGCAGGTCGCGTGTCCCGATTGCGCCGCCACGAACGTCTCGCGTCAGTTCTCCTCCTTCGCCGTTCACGGCGTGACCAAGGTCGCGTCCGGCGGTGGCGGTGGCGGGTGCTGTGGCGGCTCGTGCGGCTGCGGCCACTAGCTCCGTCATGACCCGGGGGGCTGAAGACGGCGAGCTGCTGACGCCGGCCGCGCACGCGCAGCTCGAGGCCGAGCTCGCCGAGCTCGAGGGGCCCAAGCGCCAGGAGGTCGTGCAGGCGATCGCAACGGCGAGGGCGCACGGCGACCTCTCCGAGAACTTCGAGTACCACGCCGCGAAGAACGAGCAGGGTCTGCTCGAGGCGCGCATCAGGGTTCTGCGCCACCGGCTCCAGCACGCGACGATCGTCGACGAGGCGGAGGCCGCGGCGAGCGGCGTCGTCACGGTCGGTTCCCGGGTCGAGCTCGAGCGGGAGGATGGCACGCGGCAGGAGCTCGAGATCACGAGCGTCGGAGGCGTCTCGCCCGACTCGCCCGTCGGACGGGCGCTGCTCGGCAAGGCGCCCGGCGACGAGATCGAGGTGGACGCGCCGCGCGGCCGCTGGCGGGCGAAGATCGTGTCCGTCGGGCGTGCCTCGTAGACTCGCCGCCATGAGTGCGATGCCCCTCGCGCCCGCGGAGACGCTAGAGGCCTACGGGGCATCGGCCGCGGGGTGCACGCGCTGCCGGCTCGCACAGGGACGGACGCAGGTCGTGTTCGGCGCCGGCAATCCGCGCGCCGACCTGATGTTCGTCGGCGAGGCGCCGGGCTTTCACGAGGACAAGCAAGGCGTCCCGTTCGTGGGCCAGGCGGGCAAGCTGCTCGACGGTCTGCTCGCCGGCGTCCAGCTCCGCCGCGAGGACGTCTACATCGCGAACGTCCTCAAGTGCCGGCCGCCCGGCAACCGCGATCCGCAGCCGGACGAGATCGAGGCATGCGAGCCGCACCTCTTCCGCCAGATCGAGCTGATCGAGCCGAAGGTGATCGCGACACTCGGCAACTTCGCCACCAAGCTCCTCTCCGGTCGCCCGCTCGGGATCACCCGCGTGCACGGTCAGGAGCAGGAGCTCACGATCGCGGGCCGCAGCCTCCTGCTGTATCCGATCTACCACCCGGCTGCCGCGCTCTACACGCCGGCGATGCTGAAAGTGCTCGAGTCGGACTTCGCCCGCCTGCCCGGGCTCCTCGGCGCGACTCTCGACCCCGCGCCACTCGAGGCCATGCCCGAGCCGCAGCCGGCGGTCACCGCCCCCGCAGAGCAGCTCGGCTTGTTCTAGAGCGGCTCGTCGAGCCCCTGCACGGCGACCATGCGGAGGTTCGCTGCGCCCTCGCGCAGACGCCTGGCCTCCTGGTACTGCCGCGAGTCGTACCAGCGCTTCGCGGCCTCGAGGTCGGGGAACTCGAGGACGACGAGCCGCGAGGGACTCCAGTCGCCCTCGAGCACACGAAGCTCGCCGCCGCGCACCACGAACCGGCCGCCGCCGGCATGCACGGCGCCCGGCGACGCGGCCTTGTACTGCTCGTACTGCTCCGGGTCGTGCACGTCGGTCTCGACGATCACGTAGGCGGGCATGCTTGGATCGTACGCGTGGAGCTGCAGAGCGATTCGCCCGAGGAGACCGAGGAGCTGGCGGCGGAGCTCGCGCTTCGGCTCTCGCTCGGCGACGTCGTCACCGTCGCTGGCGAGCTCGGCTCCGGCAAGACGACGTTCGTCCGCGGCGCGTGCGGCGCGCTCGGCGTGCGCGAGCGGGTCACGAGTCCCACGTACACCATCGGCCACCGCTACCACGGCGACGGCGTCGAGGTCTCGCACGTCGACCTCTACCGGTTCGAAGGCGTCTCGCCGGCGGAGTGGGGAGACCTCGAGCCGTACTTCGAGGGGGCGATCGCCTTCGTCGAATGGCCGGAGGCGGGGGAGGGCGTCTTGCCGTCCCCTCGCTACGCGGTGCGTTTGCGGCATGCTGGCGCTGGGAGAGCGGTGGAGATCGAGGAGTGTTGACGCTGGCCTTCGATACGGCGACCGCGGTCGCGACGAGCGCGCTCGTGGACGGCGACGAGGTGCTCGCGGAGCGAGTCTCACGGGCGCAAACGCTGCTCGAGGACGTGGACGCGCTGCTGCGCCAGGCGGGCGCCCATCCGTCCGATCTCGGCCGGCTCGCGGTCGGCCTCGGCCCCGGCAGCTTCACCGGAGTCCGCATCGGGCTCGCGACCGCGCGCGGGCTCGCGCTCTCGCTCGGGCTTCGCGGCTCGGGCGTCTCGACCCTGGCCGCGCTCGCCGCCGGCGCTCCCGGCGGGCTGCCGGTGGTCGACGCGAAGCGGCGCGAGGTCTTCACGCTCGTGGACGGCGAGGCGCAAGTTCTCGCTCCCGCAGACCTGCCTCTGGATGAAGGCGCCCTCTGCGTCGGCGACGGCGCGAAGCGCTACCGGCAGCTGCTCGAGGAGCGCGGCGCGGTCGTGCCGCCGGACGACGACGAGCGCCACCTGCCGCGCGCCCGCTTCCACGCCGCGCTGGCCGGCGAGCCCCGGCCGGTGGACGAGCTCGAGCCTCTGTACCTCCGCGTCCCCGATGCCGACAGGAACGTCCAGTGACCACGATCGAGCTGCGCCGCCTCGTCCTCGGCGATCTCCTCGACGTCGAGGAGATCGAGCGCCGCTCGTACCCGACGCCGTGGTCGCGCTCGATGTTCGCCGGCGAGCTCGCGAAGCCGAGCTCGATCTGCCTCGGCGCGTTCGAGGCGGAAGGCGAGGACGGCGCGCTCGTCGGGTACCTGATCGTCTCGCGCTACGTCGACGCCTGGCATGTGATGAACGTCGCCGTCGATCCCGACCACCGCGGCCGCGGCGTGGCAACCATGCTCCTCGAGCGGCTGTTCGACCTCACCGCCGACGACGCCCGGCGCGGCTACACGCTCGAAGTGCGCGTCTCGAACGAGAAGGCGATCGACCTCTACGAGCGCCTCGGCTTCCGCTCGCGCGGCCTTCGGCGCGGCTACTACACGGACAACCGCGAGGACGCGCTGATCATGTGGAAGGACCCGGTCGCACGCTGATTCTCGGAGTCGAGACCTCGTGCGACGAGACCGCCGCGGCGCTCGTCACCGAGGAGGGTGAGATCCGCTCGAGCGTCGTGTCGTCGCAGGCGGAGCTGCACGCGCGCTACGGCGGCGTCGTACCCGAAGTCGCGTCGCGCCGGCATCTCGAGCTCGTAACGCCCGTGATCCGCGAGGCGCTCGCCGAAGCGGACGCCGGGCTCCAGGACGTCGACCGGATCGCGGTGACCCGCGGCCCCGGCCTGATCGGCGCACTCCTCGTCGGGCTCGCCGCTGCGAAGGCCGTCGCCTGGTCGCGCCGCCTGCCGCTCGTCCCCGTCGACCACCTCGACGGCCACGTTGCGTCGCTCTACCTCCAGCCGGATCCGCTCGACCCGCCGTTCCTCTGCCTGCTCGCGAGCGGTGGCCACACGATGCTGCTCGACGTCCGCTCGCACACCGAGCGAGAGCTGCTCGGGTCGACGCTCGACGACGCGGCGGGGGAGGCGTTCGACAAGGGGGCGCGGCTGCTCGGCCTCGGCTACCCCGGCGGCCGCGAGATCGACCGTCTCGCGCGCGAGGGAGACCCGAGTGCCTACGTCTTCCCCGTCGCCCGGGTGCCGGGCCTCGACTTCTCGTTCTCGGGGCTGAAGACGGCGCTGCTGTACGCGGTCCGCGAGCTGGACGCGGACGAGCTGGAGGCGCGCCGCTCGAACCTCGCCGCCTCGTACCAGCACGCGATCGTGCGGGCGCTCGTGGAGCGGGTCCGCGAGGCGGCGGAGCAGACCGGGCGGGAGCAGGTCGCGATCGTCGGCGGGGTCGCGGCGAACTCGGCGCTGCGGGCTGCACTGCCGGACGCAGCCGCGGCACCGCTCGCCCTCTGCACCGACAACGCGGCGATGATCGCCTCGGCCGCTCGCTGGATCGACGCCGTGCCGTACCCGAAGTACCTGGCGCTCGACGCGTACGCATCGCGCTAAGCTCGCCGCGGCGTCAGGTTTTTCCACCCCATTTGCAGCGACATAAGGAGTAGACCTTGGCAGTCGCAACGACGTCCCACCTGCGCGAGAACCCGTTCGAGCTGGCCCGCGAGCAGCTGCGCCGCGTCGGCGAGACCTTCGAGATCGACCCCAACCTCATCGCCGTGCTCGGCGAGTGCAAAAAGGCGATCGAGGTCTCGATCCCCGTCAGCATGGACGACGGCTCGACGAACGTCTTCAAGGGCTACCGGGTCACCCACAACATCGCGCGCGGGCCGTCGAAGGGCGGCATCCGCTACCACCCGGACGTCACCGTCGACGAGGTCAAGGCGCTCGCGATGTGGATGACGTGGAAGTGCGCGCTGATGGGAATCCCGTTCGGCGGCGCCAAGGGCGGCGTCGTCTGCGACCCGAAGAAGATGTCGCGCCACGAGCTCGAGGGGATGACGCGGCGCTTCACGAGCGAGATCATCAACGAGATCGGCCCGGAGAAGGACATCCCGGCCCCGGACGTCGGCACCGACGGCTCGACGATGGCCTGGATCTTCGACACGTACTCGATGAACAAGGGCCACTCGGTGCTGGGCGTCGTGACGGGCAAGCCCCTCACGATCGGCGGCTCGCTCGGCCGTGTCGAGGCCACCTCGCGCGGCGCGCTCTTCTGCATCCGCGACGCGGTCGCCAAGCTCGACAAGCGCATCGCAGGGATGAAGGTCGTCGTTCAGGGCTTCGGGAACGTCGGCAGCTACCTCGCGCAGTTCCTGCACCAGGAGGGCGCAACCGTGGTGGCGATCTCCGACTCGACCACTGCGCTCTACAACCCGAAGGGCATCGACGTGCCGGCCGCGTTCGCCTACAAGGCCGAGAACCGCACGCTCGCCGGCCTCAAGGACGCCGAGGCCATCACGAGCGAGGAGCTGGTGCTGCTCGAGTGCGACATCCTCGCGCCGTGCGCGCTCGAGCAGGTGATCACCGAGGAGAACGCGCACCAGGTCAAGGCTTCGATCATCTGCGAAGGCGCGAACGGGCCGGTCACGCCGTCGGCCGACGCGATCCTCGAGGACAAGGGCATCCTCATCCTCCCCGACGTGCTCGCGAATGCGGGTGGCGTCGTCGTCTCGTACTTCGAGTGGGTGCAGGGCCTGCAGGAGTACTTCTGGAAGGAGGTCGAGGTGAACGCGAAGCTCAACGACATCGTGAGCCGCGCGTTCGACGAGACCTGGGAGACCGCCCAGAGCCGCAAGCTCCCGATGCGCGTCGCGTCCTACGGGATCGCCGTGCAGCGCGTCGCCGAGGCCACCGTCACGCGGGGCATCTACCCGTAAGCACATGGGGGAACCCATGGTTCCCCCACGAACGCCTCCTTATCGATCAAGTGCCGGTCGAAGTCGTCCTTTACACCGCGTCCGGCTGTCACCTCTGCGAGGCAGCCAAGCGGGTGGTCACGAAGGCGCAGTACGAGCTCGGCTTCGAGCTGCGGGAGGTCGCGATCGACGGAGATCCCGAGCTGGAGGCCGCGTACCGGGAGTGGATCCCGGTCGTGGAGATCGACGGCCGGCGCAGGTTCGTCTACCACGTGCACCCGGACGCGCTGCGCCGGGCAGTTGCACAAGCGGGCGACTAGGGCGGCTGGTACAACAAAGAGCGCTGTTACGCAGTCGAAGGAAGGGGGTCGTGTGGCCGAGCGCTTGAACGTCGGCGTCGCCGCCCGCCTGTCCCGGTACCTCCAGGTGCTGACGCAGGCACGGAAGATGGGCAAGACGAGGATCTCGTCGCAGGAGATCGCGGAGTACACCAACATCAACGCGACGCAGATCCGCCGCGACCTCTCCAACTTCGGCAAGTTCGGCAAGCGTGGCGTCGGCTACTCGATCGAGCTGCTGCTCGACGCGATCCGGAAGATCCTTCGCACACAGGGTCAGCACAACGTCGCACTCGTCGGCGCCGGCCGGCTGGGGCAGGCGATCGCCTCGTCCTCGATCTTCGCGGAGCATGGCATCAACATCGCCGTGGTCGTCGACACCGACGAGGCAAAGCTCGGGCAGCCGATCGGGCGCGTTGCGGTCGAGCCGTACGAACGCCTCGCGGAGCTCGTGCGCGAGCACAACGTCGTCGTGGGCGTGCTCGCCGTGCCGGCCGACGGGGCGCAGCAAGCGGCGGACGACCTCGTCTCGGCCGGGGTGCAGATCATCTTCAACTACTCCGAGGCGCTGCTCGAGACTCCGGGCGACGTGACTGTGCACACGTCGAACCCCGCGGTCGAGCTGCTGTACGCGCTGTATTTCCATCTGACGTAGCGCTTCGCTCGCGCCTCGGCTCGCGGTGCTGGCCGCCGTCGCGGCTGCACTCGCCCTCGCCGCATGCGTGCCGCTCGTGCA
>JAICLM010000057.1 GCA_025927435.1 Thermoleophilia bacterium
CGGCATCGCCGTCCGCGAAGACGCGGATCGCGGTCACCTTGCCGGGGTCGAGACGGTCTCGTACCGTCACCACTCCGGAGAAGACCCGCGTGTACGCGATCCGGTCGCCGGTCGGCCCGCGCTCGATCTTGAACACGCGCGCCGAGAGCGGCCCGTCGCCGTCGCCGACGCGCGCCGGCAGCAGCCGCGCGATACCGCTTCTCACCTCCTCCACGCCCGCGCCGGTGAGTGCCGAGCCGAAGAAGACCGGGTGCAGCTCGCCCGCTCGCGCCCGCTCGGCGAGGTCGCCGTCCGCGTCCCCGAACGAGGCGACCGTCGCCGCCCGTGTCCCGAGCCCGTCCGCCGAGCCCATCGGAACGATCTCCGGAGTCAGGCGGTGCTCGATCTCGTCGAGCACGCGCTCCGGATCCGCTCCCGCCCGGTCGATCTTGTTCACGAACAGCAGCGTCGGTACGTCCAGCCGCTGCAGCGCGCGCATCAGGATCCGCGTCTGCGGTTGGACGCCTTCCACGGCCGAGATCACGAGGACCGCGCCGTCGAGCACGCTCAGCACCCGCTCGACCTCGGCGATGAAGTCCGGGTGGCCGGGCGTGTCGATCAGATTGACCGTCACGTCGTCGATCGGGAACGAGACGACAGCGGACTTGATCGTGATGCCGCGCTGCTGCTCGAGCGGGAGCGAGTCGGTGTGCGTCGTGCCCTTGTCGACACTGCCGACCTCGTCGATCACGCCGGCGGCGTAGAGCAGCCGTTCGGTGAGAGTTGTCTTACCGGCGTCTACATGCGCCAGGATCCCCAAGTTCAGCGTTCTGCGAAGCACTCGTCCATACCTCCAAGGTGGTCACTTCGGCCTCCTGAATGGCAATGAACGTCGTGCGCACGCCGCCTCCTTCGGATCGATCCGACTGGCGCTTACAGACAGAGAATAATCCGCGCCGTGCCGATCTTCCAGCCCGAGGTCGAGACGATGCCCAGGCCGGAGCTCGAGCGGCTCCAGCGCGACCGGCTACGCGAGCGATTCGGCGTCGAGCTCGAGGCGCTGCCGGAGCAGCCGTTCCGGGTCAAGTCGGAACTCCGGAACGCGTATCCGTTCGGGCTCTTGCAGGTGCCGCTCGAGGAGTGCGTTCGGATCCATGCCTCGTCGGGCACGCGCGGGAAGGCGACGATCGTCGCGTACACGCGCGCCGACCTCGCGGCCTGGGCGGATTGCTGCGCGCGGGCGCTCGCTGCGGCCGGCGCCGGGCCGGGCACCGTCGTCCACGTCGCCTACGGCTACGGCCTCTTCACCGGCGGTCTGGGCCTGCACTACGGGGCCGAGCGCCTCGGCTGCACTGTCGTCCCGGCTTCCGGCGGCAACACTCCTCGGCAGGCGCAGCTGCTCGAGGACCTCGGCGCCGAGATCCTCTGCTGCACGCCGAGCTACGCGCTCGCGATCGCCGACCACGTCTCCGAGCCCGGGAGCCTCGAGCTCCGCGCCGGGCTCTTCGGCGCCGAGCCGTGGACGGAGGGGCTGCGCGAGGCGATCGAGGTCGCGCTCGACCTGAAGGCGCTCGACATCTACGGCCTGTCCGAGGTCATGGGCCCCGGCGTGTCGGCCGAGTGCCTCGAGACCCGGGACGGCGCGCACGTGAACGAGGACCACTTCCTCGTGGAGGTCGTCGACCCGCAGTCGGGTCAGCCGCTGCCCGACGGCGAGGTCGGCGAGCTCGTCTTCTCGACGCTGACGAAGGAGGCGCTGCCGCTGCTGCGCTACCGCACCGGCGACCTCGCGTCGCTCACGCGCGAGCCGTGCGCCTGTGGCCGCACGTTTGCCCGGATGTCGCGCGTCCTCGGCCGGACCGACGACATGCTGATCATTCGCGGCGTCAACGTCTTCCCGAGCGAGATCGAACGCGCGCTGCTCGCGATTCCCGAGCTGTCGCCGCACTACCAGCTCGTCGTCGAGCGCCCCGGCCACCTCGACGAGCTGACCGTTCAGGTGGAGGGAACCGTCGATCCCGCGGAGGTGCGCAAGCAGCTCCACGACGCTCTCGGGCTGACTGCGCAGGTCGAGATCGTCGAGCCCGGCAGCGTCTCCCGCAGCGAGGGGAAGGTGTTGCGCGTGCTCGACCGCCGCAGCGCGTAACCGCGCCGGCTGATTCGACGTTCAAGGCCTGGATGAACGAGCAGCACGACGCGAACACGAACGACATCGACGGCTGGCCGCTGCCGTCCCGGGACGTGCTCCGCGAGCTCGATCCTCCCGCGGTGGTCTGGTCGGAGGCAGAGTCCTCGGCTACGCCGCAGACTGGTCGCTCTGCCAGAGGCTGAACGCGTTCCCCTCGGTGTCGCGGCAGCCGGCGAACCAGCCGTAGCCCTGCACCGGAGACTTCTCCTCGGCCTCGCCGCCGAGCTCGCGCACTTTTGCAATCGTCGCGTCGATGTCGTCGGTGTCGAAGTAGACGCGGAGGTGGCCGGGCGTGTCCGCGCCTGAGATCGCGCCACCCTGGTCTTCGGCGGTCTGGAACATCCGGTAGTCCATCTCCGGCGACATCGGCGGTCCGACCTCCCAGCCGAAGACGCCGCTCCAGAATCCCTGCGCACGATCTGCGTCCGCCGCACCGATCTCCACGTGAACGAGCTTGCCTGGCATCGCTGCTCCTCTCGCCCGGGTTATCGTCCCCCCGCAACCTGTCGAAAGGAGTCTATGTACCGGGTCGCAGTCCTCTACGAGAGCGAGCCCGACACCGAGGCGTACGCGGAGCACGCGGAGCTGTGCGCACAGGTGCCGAACGGCGTCTTCCGCCACGGCAAGGTAACGGGCGCGCCGATGGGCGAGCCGAGGCACGCGTACTACGCCGAGTGGGAGTTCGCCGACGAGCAGGCGTTCCAGAGCGCGATCCGCAGCGACGAGTTCATGGCGACGGGGAAGGACGCCTATAAGCGCGGCTTCCCGCAGCCGACCGTCGAGTTCCTCGAGCTGGGCTAGTCGTGGCCGAAGTCGAGGTCTCGCGCGACGGCGCCGTCCAGACGATCACGCTCAACCGGCCGGACAAGCTGAACGCCTTCACGGTGGGCGTGCACGAGGCGCTGCAGGGGGCGCTCGAGGAGGCGCGCGACCCCGGGGTGCGCGCGGTCGTGATCACCGGAGCGGGTCGCGGCTTCTCTGCCGGCCAGGACCTCTCGGCCTTCGGCGAATCGGGTGATATCGCGTCGATGCTGCGCGCGACGTACCACGTCAACGTCCTGGCGATCCGTGCCCTCGAGAAGCCGGTGATCGCGGCCGTCAACGGCGTGTGCGCGGGTGCGGGCCTATCCCTTGCGTGCGCGTGCGACGTCAGGCTCGCCTCCGACGCCGCTTTCTTCGTGCCCGGCTTCGTCGGGATCGGGCTGATTCCCGACTCCGGCGGCACCTATTTCATCCAGCGCCTGCTCGGCACCCCGCGTGCATTCGAGTGGATGACCTCGAACCGGCGCCTGACCGCGGCGGAGGCGCACGCCTGGGGGCTCGTCTCCGAGGTGATCGAGGCGGATTCGTTCGCTGCGCGGATGGCGGAGCGGGCCGCCGAGCTCGCCGCCGCGCCGACGCGCGCGATCGCGCTCACGAAGCGGCTCTACGACGAAGCGGGAACCTCGACGCTCGAGGAGCAGCTCGAGCGGGAGGCCGAGGCCCAGGCCGCGGCGGCGCAGACGGAGGACTTCCGCGAGGGCGTCGCAGCGTTCGGCGAGAAGCGGGCTGCGCGCTTCAGCGGACGCTAGGCGCCGACGAGCCGCTCGATCTCGCCCTCGCCGGGGAACCGGCCGACGGCGTGCTTCGAGAAGACGAGCTCCCCGTCGCGGACGACGTCGAACTGCCCCTTGCCTCCGGGCGTCGCAGTTGCGTCGATTCCACGCTCTCGAAGCATGGCCACGAGACTCGCGGCCCGGGGCTCGTAGCCGCTTCAGGTGGGGCAGTAGAGGATCTCGACGGCCACGGGAAGATCGTACGCGCGCCGATTGTGCCTCTGCCGCGAACGGTCGTACACTGAGCGCGTCGTGCCGAGGGGCGTCGTCCTTGCCGCAGTAGTGGCCGCCGCGCTCGTGGTGGCCGGGGCGGTGCTCGCGGCCGATCCGGGCAAGGAGAAGATCGCGCGCACCGCCGCGGGGAACGCGCAGGCCAGGAGCGAAGTCCTGCGCCGCACCGATCTCGGCAAAGGCTGGACTGGCGGGTTCAAGAAGCCGACTATTCCCTCGACCGAGCCGTGCTCGTATCGGCCGAAGCAGTCCGATCTCGTGCTCGTCGGGGCAGCCGAAACCACCTGGAGCCGACCGCTCGCCCGCGAGGTCGAGAGTCAGGCCCAGGTCGTGCGTACGCCGGCGATGGTGAGACGGGACTGGCGGCGGACGGTCACCGCCCCTCAGGTGCTGCCCTGCTTGCGCCAGGGCTTCAAGAAGTCTCTGGGCCCGCAGGTCAGGGCCGTTTCGGTTCGCCGGGTTGCCTTCCCCCGCGTAGCGACCTTTACGCGCGCATTTCGTCTTCGCGCGACGGTCGAGAGTGAGGCCGGCGCGGTCCCGATCGAGCTCGATGTCGTTGCCCTGGGGGCCGGGCGCAGCGAAATCACTCTCACCCTCAGCGCGATCGGCTCGGGCCGTGGCGCCTTGCGGGCCGACGCCCTACGTCTCGCGCGCGTCCTCGGGCGCCGCGCCCACTGAGTTCGGCGATACTCGCGTCGTGGACGACGACGATCTTCGCAAGCTGGAGGCGGCGGGCTCGGAGCTCTCGTTCGGCGCCGGGCAGATGCTGATCGAGCGCGGCAAGCCGGGCGCCGGCCTGTACGTCGTGGTCGAGGGCCAGATCGTGGTGGAGGCGCCCGAGGGCACGCGCGAGCTCGGGCCCGGCTCGGTGGTCGGCGAGCGGGCGCTCCTCTCGGAGGACGGGACGCGGACGGCACGCGTCCGGGCGCTGACCTACGGCAAAGTCGTCGCCGTCGAGCGAGCGGAGGTCGACCGCCTCTGCGCCGAGGATCCCGCCTTCGCGGAGCGCTTGGCGCAGGTCTCCTAGGCCGGGGCCGCCACCGCCTCCTTCCGGCCTGTCTCGGTTGCGGCGCCGAGCACGTAGCGGTTCATCCAGTCGAGCAGCGCCTCGTTCTGCGCGCGCCGGTGGGTGATCGGGCCGCGTACGGATCCGCCGTGGGACGTGTTGGGGAAGCGGAGCATTTCCGCGGGCACTCCCTTCACGCGCAGCACGGCGAAGAACTGCTCCGTCTGCTCCGCCGGGCAGCGGTAGTCGCTCTCGTGCTGCAGGAACAGCGTCGGCGTGGTGCACCGGTCCGCGTACGTGATCGGCGAGCAGCGCCGGTAGACGTCCTCGGCGTCGTACGGTGTGCCGCCGAGCTCGCGGACGCTGAAGTCGGCCCCGACGTCGCTCGTGCCGTACATCGAGAACCAGTTGAAGACGGGGTTCTCCGGGCAGGCGGCCTTGAAGCGGTCGGTGTGCCCGATGATCCAGCCGGTCAGGTTGCCGCCGCCCGAGATGCCGAAGACGCCGAGCCGGTCCGCGTCGGCCAGCCCCTCGTCGATCGCGTGGTCGACGCCGGCCATCAGGTCGGCGTAGTCGAGGTTGCCCCAGTCGCCTTCGATCGCGGTGGCAAAGGCATCGCCGTACCCGGTCGACGCGCGGTGGTTGATGAGCAGCACGCCGTAGCCCGCGCCCGTGAACATGAGGTGGTCGAAGTTGAAGTGGGCGCCCCAGGCTCCGTGGGGGCCTCCGTGGATGCTGAGGAGCGTCGGTAGCGGGGCCTCCGCTTCGGCCGGCTGCACGAACCAGCCCTCGACCTGTGCTCCGTCGACGCCCGCGAAGCTCAACGGGACGACGATCGGCAGGTCGAGCTCCGCGAGCACGTCCTCGTTGAACCGGGTGAGGCGGCGCTCGTCCCCGGTGTCGAGGTCGACGAGGTAGAGGTCTCCGGGCTCGGTGAACCCGAACGCACCGAAGAGGACACGTGAGCCTCTCGCGGCGATCGAGGCGCAGGCACGAGTGCCGCCGGCCACGACCGAGTGCGACTCCTCGCCGTCGAGCGCCACCCGAACGAGCGCGACTTCCCCGCCGGTCTGAACTCTGACGACGGCTTCGCGGTCGCCTTCGATGAGGAGCAGCTGGCCCAGCCCGATCCTCGACCCCGGGTTGTCGGGCTGGAGGCCGCTCTCGATGTGGCCCTCGATGTCCGCGCCGCGCTTCGTGCGAGCACCGGTGGCGGGGTCGAGGACGTAGAGCGACGACCGCGAGCCGATCGGCGTGTCGCGCTCGAAGTCGAGGACGTACGCGACACGCCCGTCGCCCAGCGGTGCGTGCGAGGCGACCAGGCCGTCGGGTCCGGTGAGGTCGGTGATCGTCCCGTCGAGGTCGACGCGCCGCAGTCGCGCCATGAGCTCGTACGACTCCGGGTCGTGCGACGCGACGTAGACGAGTGACTGCCCGTCGCCGCTCCACTTCGGCTGCGCGTTCATGAAGCGGTCCTCGGTCAACCGGCGCGGCTCCGCGGAGTCGGCGCCGATGTCGAGGACGTAGACGTCCTGCACGGCGTCGTCGAGCACGCCGATCTCGTCGAAGCGCCATACGGTGCGCGTGACGCGATACGGATGCTCGGGATTTCGAGGTTCGTCCTGGGGGCCGGCGGTGAACGCGATCTTGCTCCCGTCGGGCGACCAGACCGGGCCGCCGCCGACGCCCTGCTCGAGCTTCGTCATCTGCCGCGGCTCGCCGCCGTCGAGGGGGAGCAGCCAGAGCTGCGCCTTCTCCGTCCGCGAGGAGATGAACGCCACCTTCGAGCCGTCGGGAGAGATCGCGGGCGCCGAATTCGTCGAGTCGCTGAACGTCAGCCGCCGGATCTCCCCGCTCTCGACGTCGAGCAGATGGAGATCGGTGTGCTCGACCTCGTCGTCGCCTTCCTCGTCGCCGGGCGCAATCCGCGTCTGCGCGAAGACGACGCGGGCGCCGTCCGGCGCAAGGTCGGCGGCGACGACGAAGCGGAGCCGAAACAGGTCTTCGAGAGCGATCGGGCGTGTCATCGGTATCTCCTCGTGCTCGCGGGAAAGGCCGGGCCGCCCATCCTGAACTAGATCGCCGCGGGACGACGCCGAGGTTGCATCCCGGTCGGAGAGGCGCGAAGCTTGCTCGGTGGTGGTGCGCAGATGACGCGGTCGATCGTCTTCATGTCGGACTTCGGGTTCCGCAACGAATGGGTCGGCGTCTGTCACTCCGTGATCGACAAATTCGCACCCGGATGTCCGATCGTCGATCTTTCGCACGGCATCCCCCCCATGGACGTCAGCGCAGGCGCGCTGCTGTTGGTCGACTCCCTCCCGTTCATACGGCACGACGCGATCATCCTCGCCGTCGTCGATCCCAGCGTGGGTCGCGATCTCGACGTCGCGATCGAGGCGGAGGACGGCAGGCTCCTCGTCGGCCCGGACAACGGACTGCTGAGTCCCGCGTGGCACGGCGCGGGTGGGGTGAAGAGCGCGGTATCGATCACCGCGGCGAGTATCCTGCTCGAGCCGGTTTCGCCCTCGTTCCACGCACGGGATGTGCTCGCCCCTGCGGCCGCGCACCTCGCACGGGGAGTGCCGCTCGCCGATCTGGGACATGCGATCGAGCCGGAGACGCTGGCCGAGGTGCAACTGGCCGAGCCTCTGGTCGAGCCGGGAAAGATCACCTGCGAGGTGCTGGACATCAACCGCTTCGGGAACGTCCAGCTCAACGTTCGCACCTCGCAGTTCGCCGCTGCCGGGCTCGATCGGGCCGAGCGGATCCTCGTCGAGACTCCCGTGGGCGGCAGCGCCGTCGCGAGCATCGTTGCCACCTACGCGGATCTAACGAGCGGCGAATGGGGTCTGATGGTCGACCCGCGTGGCTGGCTCTCGGTGATCTGCGGGAATCCCATCAATGCAGCCCAGTCGCTCGGGGTCGCCGGCGGTGAGGTCGTCTGGCTCAGCCCCGACCGCGGCTAGAGCCGCTGAGTCAGTCGGGACCAGTTCGCGAAACCTCACCGATTCGGGCCTTACGTGGTTGCAATTTGTGTCTCGGCCGCGGCGGACTTGCCCCTCCCCACGACCTGATGAGAAGCTTGAGGCGGTGGGCATGGGGTCATTTCGCGCGCTGGAGCGTTATGCCTGGATCGGCGGCGTCCTGTACGTCGTCGCGCTGCTCACAGAGGGGGTCATCTCGTTCGGCTTCAAGCTCAGTCAGAACGACTCGGCGGCAAAGATCGCGCACTCGCTCGACGACCACCACAAGCGTCTGATCCTCGTTTTCTGTCTCTGCATCGTCTACGTCGCCGGCTTCGTCCTCTACCTCACACGACTGGACGACCTGCTGCGGCGCGCGAGCGGCGAGCGTCGCTTCTTCGCCTCATGGGTGCTGATCGGGGGCGTGCTGTTCGTCACCCTCCACGGCGTCAGCGACGTCGGCATCTACGGTCTGCTGGCGGGGAAGGTCGCCGCCTACTCTGTGCAGCACGAACCAGGCCTCTCCTACACGCTGTATTTGCTCACCTTCGCGCTCGACAGCGTCGGCGATGTATTCGGCAGCTTCTTCATGCTCGGCAGCGGCCTGCTCGTACTCACGACCCGCGTGCTGCCCCGGTGGCTCGGCTGGGTCGCCGTTGCGGCCAGCCCGTTCTTGCTCGTGCAGGCTTTCGGCCTCGGCGGGGTCGTCGCCGACTTCGGGCTTGCGCTCGATCTGGTCGGGTTCCTGCTCTTGCTGAGCTTCGTCCTCGCCAGCAGCGTGATCGGACTGACTCGCGCCTCTGTCACCGCGGCAGCCACCTAGCGAACACGACCGCGCAAACAGCGGTTGGGCCGCCAGATCTCGCCGGGGAACGATCTCCTCTCCAACTCGGAGGGACCCGGTCCGGCACTACCCCTGCAGCTCGAGTCACGCAGAGGCGGGCTTCGCGTCTATACGGACCCGGCGGCGAGGAATGCGGTTCCGAAGCACAACTCGCTCCAGGAGAAATCGGCCAGTTCTTCCTGCATGACACCGCGAATCGTCTCCCACGGCCGGCGCTGGCCCCACTCGTCGATGGAGGCGAAGGGCCGCACGATCGCCATTCCGAGCTGCGCCAGCCACCGAGGCGTGCCGGCCGGGAGCTTGAGATCCAACACGGCCCAATGTCCGCCCTCGGCGAGGGCCGCGGCGCCGCGCGCAATGACCTCTGCGCATCCCGGCACCTGCGTCAAGGCATAGGTCGAGAGGATCGCTTCGATCCCGGTCGGGAAGTCGAACTCGGTCGCGTCGGCTTGTACGAGGCTGACGTTGCTCCAGCCGTTCGTCTCTATCCGATCCTGGGCCTGGGCGAGCATCGCGTCGGTCAGATCGACGCCGACGATCCGGCCGGCCGGGCCGACCGCCTCCTCGAGCAGCGCGAAGTTCAGACCCGTCCCGCAGGCGACGTCGACCACGCTGTCACCTGGACGGAGGCCGAGCGCTCGTACGGCCCGACGACGTTGAGACAGCTGGGGGTAGCCGGGCACGGGATACAGCCGGGACGTGACGTCGTAGCGCTTCGCCTTGCGGCGGTAGGTCTCGATCAGGTGCTCTCGCGTGGCGTCGTTCTGGCTCATGCAGACTCGACCGCGCCCTTGATCAACACCATCTCGAGGTTGCTGACGCGCTGAATCCTGTTCCTCAGAAGGCCGGCGGGGATCGCGCGCATCGGGCCTCCGAGATCGACCTCGATCCACATCATGGCCCTGGTCTGTCCGGCGTCAGCCGGCTCGAGTTCCATTCCCCAGCGCGCCGCGGAAGTCCCCAGCGGCCCCGCGAACGCGATGGTGCGCGGCGGCTCGACCACCGTCACCTGCTGGCTCCGGTTGCGGCGGGTGCCGAGAATCCCCTTCGTCCGCTGGTCGACCCGGGCGCTCGGCTCGAGCGGACCCCCGCCGCGTACCCGACATTCGCGAACCGTCGGGGCCCATTCCGGCCAGCGTCCGACGTCACAGAGATAGGCCCACACGTCGGAGACGCCGCCGGCGATCGTGATGCGGCTCTCGGTTCTGAACGACATCACGCGTTACTTACGGCCGCACGCCACGACCGGATGTGTGTGGTCGGGAACAGGTGAGCCGGAAGCGGTCGCGCACCGTGCCGCCGACGGTCTCGTAGCGGAAGCGGGCTTCCCGTCCGGCGACCTCCACGCGCAGGGCGCCGAAGCGGCCCTGGACGATGCGCCTCAACGGGATCGTGAGCTTGCGGGCGTCGTCGTCCAGTGGTGCCCCGCCCGTCCCGACCGCCACGTACATGACCCCGTGTCGCGGGCGGCTGCGGGCGTAGGCGTGGAGATGGCCGACGAAGACGACCTGGACGCCGTCCCGCTGCACGAGCGGCACGATGTGGCGGCGTAGGCCCGGGCTGTGGGGCCGGTGCGGAGGCTCCCACGGTGGATGGTGCCAGGCCGTCCTTCGAGCCCGACGGGTATGCGTTGTCGCCGACCGTGAGCACGAAGTCCGGGTGCCACGACTCGATCAGCGAGGCAACGGCCGTCTCGTCGCTCGTGCCGCTGCCGAAGTCACCCACGACGGCGAAGGTGAACCTCGAGGCTCCCGCCGGCGCGGCGCGAAACGCGCCGGTGGCGAGAGCCCCCGCTTTTCCTTCCACCGGGTACTCGTAGCGCTTGCCGGGCCTGAGGCGGGTCAGCCTGGCCACGTGGCCGACGCCGGTGCCGGCGTCGATCCGGGCTCCGTTTCGGAGGAGCACGGAGTCGTGATCTCGTGCAGAGGTACGGAACGAGATGATCGCGGTGCGCCGAGTCACGCTTTCGACCACCGGCCCGCGGGTCAACGTGACGGCCGCAACCGCCTCGGCGATCACCGGGATGCCTCCACCGAGCGCTCCGCGACGAGCGCGAACTTGCGGGCGCGTCCCGTCA
>JAICLM010000157.1 GCA_025927435.1 Thermoleophilia bacterium
GACGAGATCCTTGCCTACTTCGCGGACGCCACGCAAGACCTCGTCCAAGTCCTCGGCTACGACACGAACTAGTCAGTTGCGAGCGTGTCGTAGTTGCGGTTGCTCAAAGGCTGACTAAAGGCTGACCTAGGCCCGCGGTCGTCGTGGCGCGTCGTGTCAGGACACGGAAAAACCCGCCGTTTCCAGCGGGTTCGACAGAGCGGATGATGGGACTCGAACCCACGACCTTCTGCATGGCAAGCAGACGCTCTAGCCAACTGAGCTACATCCGCGTGGGAGGGGCATTCTAGCCGAGGTCGGCTGCATCCAGAGCCTCGTTCACGAGGCGGTCGGCGAGCTCGTTGTGCTCCCGTCGGACAGCGGTGTAGCGCACCGTTCCGACCTGCCGGGCGAGCCGCGCCGCCCGGAGCGAGAGCTCCCGTAGCGCCTCGTTCTTGACCCGGTACTCGCCATTCATCTGCTTCACCAGCAGCTCGGAGTCGGAGACGACCTCTACCTCCCCCACCTGCAGCTCGGCGGCGCGCTCGAGGCCGGCCACGAGGCCGCGGTACTCCGCCACGTTGTTCGTCGCGACGCCGATCGCCTCGCCGTGCGCGGCGAGCACGGTTCCGTCCTCCGCCTCGAGCACGTAGCCGTAGGCGGCCGGGCCCGGGTTGCCGCGCGCGCCGCCGTCCGTGAAGAGCCGCGCCTTCACCCCGCGAGCTCGTAGACGTCGAACGCCGGCTCCTCGTACGGGTGCGCGCGACGCAGCGCGTCGAGCACCTCGTTCTGGCGCTCGGCCGGGAAGACCGTCTCGAGCCGCAGCTCGGCGACGCGCTCCTCGCGGCCCGCCCGGCCGACGCTCGGCGACGTCCCCTCGCCCCCCAGGAACGTGCCGGTCCCCTCGGTGTACCAGGAACAGTGCTCGTAGCCGCCGATCCGGCCGGCGCCGACGGCGAACAGCGCCTCCCGCACGACGTCGAGGGCTTCGCGCGGCACGAACACGACGAGCTTCCGGTTCACCGGCGCACCTTTACATAGCGGCTTCGATCGCCCGCAACGTCTCGTCATCGAGTTCGACGCCCGAGGCCGCGGCGTTGTCGCGCAACTGCTCCGGCCGCGAGGCTCCGACGATCGTGCTCGCGACGTTCGGCTCGCGCAGGATCCAGGCCAGCGCGAGCTGTGCGGTCGTGATCCCGAGGCCGCTTGCGATCTGCGCGAGGTGCTGCACCCGCTCGAGGATGTCGTTCGCCAGGAACCGCGACATGAATCCGTCGCCGCGCGCGGCGGCACGGGTGTCCTCCGCATACGACTCGCCGGGCCGGTACTTGCCGCTCAGCACACCCTGCGCGAGCGGCGAGTAGACGATCTGGGAGACGCCGTTCTCGCGCGAGGCCGGGATCACGTCTGCCTCGGGCTCGCGGTGAAGCAGGGAGTACTCCGGCTGCGAGGAGACGATCTTCGCGAAGCCACCCTCGCGGGCGAGCCGGACGGCGTTGCTGATCTGCTCGCCGCTCCAATTCGAGACGCCGACGAAGCGAGCTTTGCCCGCGTCCACGACTTCGGTGAGCGCGCCGAGCGTCTCCTTCACCGGGACGTCGGGATCCCAGGCATGGCACTGGTAGAGGTCGACGTGGTCGAGCTGCAGCCGGCCGAGCGAGTCGTCGATCTGCTTGAGGACCTGCTCACGCGAGAGGCCGCGGTCGCCGTTCGGCATCTCGCCGCAGACCTTCGTCGCGACGACAAATGAGTCGCGCGGCCGTCCGGCGAGCGCGCGGCCGAGCACCTCCTCCGAGCGGCCATCGCTGTAGATGTTCGCGGTGTCGAAGAAGTTGACGCCGGCGTCGAGCGCGGCGTCGACGAGCGCGATCGCCGTATCGTCGTCGAGGCTCCCGCCGAACGTCGTCCACGTGCCGAGGCAGATCTCCGATACCTGGAGATCGCTGTCGCCCAGCTGCCGGTATCTCAAGGGGCGGGGTGCTCTTCGGTGTCGATCTGCGCGCGCTGCAGCCGGCCCGAGTAGTCGACGTAGATCGACTTCCACTCGGTGAAGACGTCGAGCGCGGCCTGGCCCGCCTCGCGGTGGCCGTTGCCCGTGTCCTTCGTGCCACCGAACGGAAGGTGCACCTCGGCGCCGATCGTGCCGGCGTTGACGTAGGTGATCCCCGCCTCGAGGTCGCGCATTGCGCGGAAGGCAGCGTTCACGTCGCGCGTGAAGATCGAGGACGAGAGGCCGTACTTGATCCCGTTCGAGACGCGAATCGCCTCGTCGAGGCCGTCCACGGGGATGAGCGCCGTCGTCGGGCCGAAGATCTCCTCCTGCGCAATCCGCATCTGCGGATCGACGTCCGCGAAGATCGTCGGCCGGTAGAAGAAACCCTTGCCGAGGTCGCCGTCGCCGGCGACCTCGCCGCCGGTGAGGAGCTTCGCGCCCTCGTCCTTGCCGATCTCGGTGTAGGAGTGGATCTTCTCGAGCGCGGTCTTGTTGATGACCGGGCCGATGTCGGTGTCGTCCTCCCAGCCGGGCCCGAGCCGCAGTTTCTCGACCCGCTCGACGAGCCGCGACTGGAGTTCCTGGTACGCGCCCTTCTGGACGATCACGCGCGACGCTGCGGTGCAGCGCTGGCCCGATGTGCCGAACGCCGACCAGAGGATCCCGTCGACGGCGAGCTCGAGGTCGGCGTCGTCGAGGACGACGATCGCGTTCTTGCCGCCGAGCTCGAGGTGGACGTGCGTGAGCGTCTCGGCCGCTGCCTTCAGCACCTCGACGCCGGTCTCGCGGGAGCCCGTGAGCGTGATCACGCGGACATCGGGATGGCGCACCATTCGCTCGCCGACCGTGCCGCCGCCGCCGTGGACGATGTTCACGACGCCGCTCGGGATGCCGGCCTCGGCGAGCAGCTCGACGAAGCGCTCGGCCAGTGCAGGCGTGTCCGTCGCGGGCTTGAGGACGACGGTGTTGCCGCAGACGAGCGCCGGGATGAGCTTCCAGGACGGGATCGCGACCGGGAAGTTCCATGGCGTGATCGCGCCGACCACGCCGATCGGCTGGCGGACGCTCATGTTCCACTTGTCGCGCAGCTCCGACGGTGTCGTATGGCCGAACAGGCGTCTGCCCTCGCCGGCCATGTAGTACGTGATGTCGATCGCCTCCTGGACGTCGCCGCCCGCCTCGGCCTTCACCTTTCCCATCTCGCGCGTCATCAGGTCGGTGAGCGCCGCCTTCTCCTGCTCGAGCAGGCGCGCGAGGCCGAAGAGGATCTCGCCGCGCTTGGGTGCCGGCAGCAGCCGCCACTCCGCAAAAGCGTCCTTCGCGACCGCGACCGCGCGGTCGACGTCCTCGACGCCGGAGCGTGGGAAGATGCCGATCGTCTCCCCGGTTGCGGGGCTGGTGCTCTCGAAGGTCTCGCCCGAGACGGCGTCCACCCACTCGCCGCCGATGAAGTTCTTGAAGTTCGTGCCCGTAGTCGTCGCCATGCGGCGAGCCTAGCGGGCGCTACTCGGGTGGGGCGTCGACATCCGGAAACGTGCCCGGATGCGCGCGACGCCGGTCGCGCACCGTGCGCTTCTCCTTGTCCTCGAGCCGCTGTTCGCTCTCCTTGCGGCGATCGGGTCCCTCGCGGCGGTCGACGATGACGGTCACGTTCGGGTTGTCCTTGTAGTAGTCGACCATCTTGTCGTACAGCTCGTCGGCGAGCTCGCGGGGAATGACGCAATAGATCACGGCGCTCTGATCATAGGACGGAGACCGGCTGGGCGCCCGACCGCACCGGTATAAGAGGCGGATGCTGCGGCGGCACATCTGGTGGCTCGCGCCGCTCGCCGGCGCGGCGGTTGCCGGAGCGGTCGTCGCGGCCGTGTCGCTCGGCGGCGACTCGTCCTCGAACGGCGCCCCGAAGACGAGCCACGCACGCCTCAAGCCCGCGGCAGCGGCGCTCGCATTCCAGCGCGCGATCACGGCTGTCGTCCACGAGCTCTCGCCGTCCGTCGTCCAGATCCAGAGCCCCGGTGGACTCGGCTCGGGCGTCGTCTTCGACTCGGACGGCGACATCGTCACGAACAACCACGTCGTCGCCGGCGGGGGGCCGTATGCCGTCACGGCCGGCGCGCACTCGTACGGCGCTTCGCTCGTCGGTCGTTTCGCACCGGACGACCTCGCCGTCGTCCACGTCTCGGGGGCGAAGCTGACGCCTGCGTCGTTCGCGGACTCGAGCAAGCTCGACGTCGGGGACTTCGCGATCGCGATCGGCAACCCGCTGGGGCTGCGCTCGAGCGTGACCGACGGCATCGTCAGTGCCTTCCGCCAGGGCGTCTCGGAGGGCAACGGCGTTGCGCTGCCGCTCATGATCCAGACGAGCGCCGCGATCAACCCAGGGAACTCGGGCGGAGCGCTCGCCGACCTCCAGGGCCGCGTGATCGGAATCCCCACGCTCGCCGCCACCGACCCCGAGCTCGGAGGAACCGCGGCGCCCGGCATCGGCTTCGCGATCCCGAGCAACCTCGTCAAGGACATCGCGACGCAGATCATCCGCTTCGGCCACGTCGTCAATTCCCATCGCGCATATCTCGGCGTCCAGATCGGGGACACGAACGGTGCCGGCGTGCTCGTCCAGAGCGTCGCTCCGGGCGGGCCGGCCGCAAAGGCAGGGCTCGCGCCGGGCGACGTGATCACGTCCGTCAACGGCCAGAAGACCGCGACCGTCGACGATCTGACGAGTGTCGTCTCGGAGCTGAAGCCGGGCACGACCGTCTCGCTCGCCGTCGTGACTCAGCGCGGGGCGCGGAAGACGCTACGCCTGACCCTGGGAGAGTTCCCTGGAGCCGGTTAGAGCCGCGCGATCTCGGGGACGAGGCGGCCTTCGTCCTCGACCTGCGCGTTCCAGGCCTTGAAGCCGTCGTCGAGCTCGTCGAGCTCGTGGCCGCGCCGCTCGAGCCGTACGGGCTGGGCGGAATCCGGGCTGACGCGGTACTGGTACCAGGACAGCTCCCAGGCGACCGTCACGGCCAGCTCGCCGGACGTGCCGGAGAGCGGGACGATGCTCGCGCTCGGCTCGCCCAGGCTCTTCGCGATGCCGCCGACGGTGCGCCGGTAGGCGCTGCCGTTGAAGAGGTCGGCGGCCTCGAGCAGCGCGACCTCACCGTCCGAGAGCTTGCGCAAGATTGGCTCCTGCCGCGCGAGCCCCTCGTCGTTGGTGCGTGTAAGCCCGAGAAACTCGACGAGATTGCGCTTGCGGCGACGACGGCGGCCGTTCTCGAGCGTCGGCGTCGTCGGGGCGCCCTCCTTGATCCAGCCCGCCTCGGTCGCGAGCTCCTGGCAGAGCGGGCAGACGTCGACGAGCTCCGCGCCCTCCGACGGGGCGAAGCTCACGGCGCGCTCGCCCATCAGCAGCGTCCGCTCACAGACGGC
>JAICLM010000230.1 GCA_025927435.1 Thermoleophilia bacterium
GGCGCGATCGACTCGAGCACAACGGGACCGATCGTCACCGGCTCGACGAAGTGGCCGTCCCCGACGTCGAAGTGGAAGATGCGGCAGCCCGCCCGGAGGAGCTGCTCGATCTGCTCCCCGAGGCGAGCAAAGTCCGCCGCGTACAGCGACGGCTCGACCTCCGCGTCCCGCACCCACTCGCCCCAGCTCATTCGCGCGATCGTACGGCAGTGGGAGCCACGGCCACGCCCGAGACGGACACGTCTTGGTAACTGATACCGAGACGTGTCCGAAAGGGCGTGGTGCCAAGCCGGAAACGACACGAAACCGCTCTATCGGCCGATCCTCGGTCGGAACGGACATGCCTTGGTATCTGATACCCAGACGGGTCTGAAGCGGTCAGTCGCGGGCGAGGCGAGAGATGAAGAAGCCGCTCGTGCCGTGGACATGTGGGAGCGTGAGGAGAAACTCGGGCCGCGTGGGATGCGCGAACGCGGGCCACTTCTCGCCGAGCGGCAAGACCCGGAGGGCGCTCGCGTCCACGACCGCCTCGCACTCGTCCGGGTTCAGCGTGCAGACGGAGTAGAGAATCGTCCCGCCCGGGCGCACCCGCTCGGCGGCCGAGCGGAGGAGCGCGAGCTGGAGATCGGGGAGAGGCACGGCGCGCCAGCGGAGGTCGGGCCGCTGCGCCAGGACGCCGAGGCCCGAGCACGGCGCGTCGACGAGGGCGCAGTCGAAGCCGTCGAGTCCGGGAGGTAGCGCCGTCCCGTCTGCTTCGACGACCGTCACACCACCGCGGCCCATCGTCGCGAGGTTCTCGCGCAGCTCGCCCGCGCGGGCCGGGTCGATCTCTACCGCGGTGACCTCGCCGCCCAGCTGGCCGGTTTTGCCGCCGGGAGCAGCGCAGAGGTCGAGCACGCGCTCGCCCGCCTGCGAGCCGACGCAGAGTCCGGCGAGCTGGGAGCCACGGCTCTGAGGCCAGATCCTCCCCGCCGCGACGAGCGTCTCGTCCACGCGCTCGACGCGGTACGCGCCGGGGACGTCCGTCTCCTCTGACCCGGTGGGAGGCTCGCCGCGCACGAGCCGGACGACGGTTTCGAGCGGCTCGTTCATCGCGCGCATCAGCGCGACCGCGCCGCCCTTCCCGAGCACACGGACGAAGGTCTCGTGGATCCAGTCGGGGTAGGACTCCTTCAGCGGCCCGTCGGCGAGCGAGTCGAGCAGGGGCCGGATCCCGTCCGCGAGCCGCCGCATGACTGCGTTCGTGAACGGAACCGCTCGCTCGAGCCGGGCGCGGCGCACGAGCTCGACCGACTCGTTTGCGGCCGCATGCGCCGCTGTGTCCGTGTAGCCGAGCTGGTACGCGCCGAGCCGAAGCGCCGCCCGTACGGGCGGATCGAGCTTCCGCACCGGCCGCCGGCCGAGCGTCTCGATCGCGTGATCCAGAGTCCGCGCCCGCTGGACGGAGCCGTACGCGAGCCGCTGCGCGAAGGCCCGCTCCCGGTCGTCGAGCCCCTCGGCCGCGGTGCGGAAGGCGCGGTCGGCATAGGCGTCCTGCTCGAACACGCGCAGCAACACCTCGTAGGCCGCGCGCCGAGCAGGCGAGACGCTCACGTGCGGCAGACGAAGATCGCCCAGCCCATGACACCTCGCTCCCAGCGCAGGTAGCGGTCGCGATCGGCGGCGCCCCGAACGCGAAACTCCTCCGCCTGAGGATGACCCGGATTAGCCGCGAGCCAGCAATCGAGCGTCTGCCAGTGAAGCGACTCGTAGCGGTCCCAGTCGTCCTCGGAGGACGCGATCAGCGAGACGACGCGCACGCCCGCCGACTCCGCACGCTCGACGGTCTCGGGGAGCGGCAGCCAGTCCTCCTCGTCGGTCCGCCTGTCCGCGCTCGACTCGGGTTCGGGCGGCAGCGGCCAGCTGCGCCAGTACGGCTCGCCGACCCCGAGAAGCGGGGCCGCCGCTCTGAGACGCTCGAGCGTGGGGACGAGCCCGCCGTACACGAACGTCGCGCCGATGCAGAGCGCCGCGTCGTAGCGGCCGAGCTCGAATGTCGCGGCGTCGGCCTCGACGAGCTCGATCCGGTCCTCGAGCCCGGCCTCCGATACTCGCTCGCGCGCGGCGGCAACGAACTCCGGCGCGCGCTCGACGCACGTGAGCCTGCAGCCGAACTCGCGTGCGAGCACGAGCGCCGGCCCGCCCCGGCCGGAGGCGACGTCGAGGACGTGCGAAGCGGGCCCGAGCCCGAGCCGACGGCCGAGCAGCCGGATCTTGTCCGCGCTCGTCGGGTTCTGAATCTCGTGCTCCGACTCGACGACGGCGTGCCACCAGGTCATCTGTGGCCTCGCAGGTACGCGTCGTAGGCCATCCGCCGGCCGCCGGCGGGCTGCACCTCCACCGGCTCGAACAAGCCGTCCTCCCCCACCCGCGCCCGCCAGACGAGCAGGTCGCCGAGCCGCGCACCGATGTGCGGCGATAGTGCGCGAACGCGATTGACGAGCTCCTCCGCCGGCGCGGCCGGGTCGAGCTCGCGATCCTCCGGCCGGATCTTCTCCGCATAGGTCGCGCCGTCCTCGGCCTGCGGCTCGAAGGTCGGCTCGTCCTGCGCGAGCACGTCGCGGAGAAGCTCGGCGGCGACCTCCGCCGCGCGCGAGTAGACGGCGCCCGCGTCGTCGTCCGGCGCGATCGCGAATGCACGCTGCGCCGCGATCGGCCCGGCGTCGAGCGCCTCCACCGTGCGGTGGATCGTGACGCCGGTCTCCACGTCGCCGGCCAGCAGCGCCCGCTCGATCGGGGCGGCGCCGCGCCAGCGTGGCAGCAGCGAGGGGTGGACGTTGAGCCACAGCGCCCGCTCGAGCAGATCGCTCGGGATCAGCAGCCCGTAGGCGCACACCACGACCGTGTCCGCGGCGATTCCCACCGCGGAGTCGAGCTCGGCCGGCTGCTCGACCGGGATGCCAACCCGCTCGGCCGCCTCCTTCGCCGGCGGGGCTCCCAGCTTCCGGCCACGCCCACGGGGCCTGTCCGGGCGTGTGAGCAGCTGCACGACGTCGTGGTCGGCCGCGAGCCGCTCGAGCACGTCGGCGCCGAACTCCCCGGTCGCGGCGACCGCGATCCGCCGGGCCATGCTCAGCCGATGACGATGCGCGGACGCAGGCTCGCAAGCGCCTCGCGCTTCGCCTCGGGCGTGGTTCGGTCGAGGATCAGGACGCCGTCGAGGTGATCGGCCTCGTGCTGCGCGACGCGCGAGTACGGCTCCTCGAGCTCGTACCGAACCCGGGCTCCGTGCTCGTCCTGGCCTTCGATCGCGATGGTCGCCGGCCGCTCGACCGGCAGGAGCACGCCCTGGATCGAGAGGCAGCCCTCTTCCTCGACGGTCGTCTCCTCGGCGTGCTCGACGATCTGCGGGTTCGCGAGCGCGACGGTCTCGTCCTCGGAGGCCTGGAAGACGAAGAGCCGCTGCAGCACGCCGACCTGGGTCGCGGCCAGCCCGATCCCGTTCGCGTCGAGCATCAGCTGCTTCATGCGCTCCA
>JAICLM010000182.1 GCA_025927435.1 Thermoleophilia bacterium
CCGAGGTCGTGCTTGAACGTCTTCGCAAATGGCGCGATCAAGCTCCAGGCGGTGAAGCACAACGCGAAGGCGAAGGTGGCGAGTAGCAGGTTGGTGACGGCCGCGCGCTGACTCGTCATCGCCGCGGACGATACGGAACGCCATGAGCCCGCGCCGAGAACAGATCAACGGGAGCGACGGGACTCGAACCCGCGACCTCCGGCGTGACAGGCCGGCGTTCTAACCAACTGAACTACGCCCCCGGGGGCGACCAAGTCTAGCCTGGGCCGGCTCCGCCCGGTCTTTTACTCTGCCGGTGTGGGGCTCAACGTCGCCGACTGGTTCGCGATCGCGATCGTGATTCTCGCGGCGGTGGGAGGATTCCGGCGCGGCCTCGTCCTCAGCGCGTTCTCGCTCATCGGGCTCGGGGTCGGTGCCTACCTCGGCTCGCGGCTCGCGCCGCACGTGCTGAACGGCGGGTCGAGTTCGACGTGGACGCCTTTCGCGGCGCTCGTCGGCGCGGTGGTCGGCGCGCTGGTGCTCCAGTTCGCCGCCCTCCTCGTCGGCTCGTTCATCCGCGGCGGCATGCGGATCACTGCGCTGCGGCTGATCGACTCCGCCGGTGGCCTCCTGCTCGGCGGGGCGATCGGTGTCGCGATCGTCTGGGTGGGCGCCTCCGTGGCCCTGCTCACGCCCGGCCAGACGAGCTTCCGCCACGAGGTGGAGCGCTCGGAGATCGTCAGGCAGCTCAACTCGGCGCTGCCCCCGCGCACCCTGCTCAACCTGCTGGCGCGGATCGACCCGCTGACCGCGATCGTCGGCCCCGAGGCCCCCTCGCTGCCTCCGGGCAAGGGCATTCTGCGCGACCCTTCGATCCGGGCCGCGACGACTCGCGTCGTAAAGATCCTCGGGACGGCCTGCGGCTTTGGCGTCGAGGGGAGCGGCTGGATCGCCGGGCGGAATCTCATCGTGACCGCGGCGCACGTGGTCGCGGGCGAGAGCAACACGATCGTGCGTATCCCCGGCCGGGCGCTCTCGCCCGTGGCCGACGTTGTCGTGCTGGATCTCCACAACGACGTCGCCGTGCTGCGGGTCTCGGGTGTCGACCTGGAGCCGCTGCGGCTGGCGGACCCGCGGCCGGGCGCCCCGGTTGCGATCCTCGGCTACCCGCTCGACGCCGGGCTCACTGCGACCCCGGGCCGGATCGGACGCACGGCAACGGTGCTGACGCAGGACGCGTTCGAACGCGGGCCGGTCGCGCGGACGATAACCGCCGTCGCCGGGCGGGTCGAGCACGGCAACTCCGGCGGCCCGGCGGTCGACCGAGCGGGCAGGGTCGAGTCGATGATCTTTGCCCAGCGCAAGAACTCACCGAGCGGCTTCGGCGTCCCGCCCTCGATCATCCGCAGCGATCTCGCGCGAGCCGGCACGGACCGCGTCCCGAACAACGACTGCGCGCCCTAGGCGGGCTCGGGGAGAAGCTCGACGACGTCGAGCGGCCGTCGAAACGGCGCCATGACGTAGACGCCGCTCGCGAGCTTGCGAGCGCCCTCGATCAACTCCTCTCCGAGCGCGAGCCCGACCTCGCGCGCGGCAGCCCCGGCGGCGCGATACCGCTCCTGAACGTGCTCCGGGACGACGATCCCCGGCACCTCGTTGTGGACGCGCACGAGCGTCTCGGTAGTCCGGATCGGCCAGACACCGACCAGCACCGGCACGGGCCAGCCGCCGATCCGCTCCCGGAACGCGTCCAGCGCCTCGAGGTCGAACAGGATCTGAGTCATCGCGAATCGGGCGCCGGCCGCAACCTTGCGGTGGAAGCGGTCGGCCTCGAGCTCCAGGTCGTCGGCGGTTGGGTTCACCGCCACGCCGGTGAAGAACGTCGTCGGCGCGTCGATCGCGCGGCCGTGCCAGTCCTCGCCCGCGTTGAGCTTCGCGATCAGCTCCACGAGGCCGATCGAGTCGACGTCGTAGACCGCGTGGGTGCCGGGATAGTCGCCGGCCTCGGGCGGGTCGCCCGTGACCGCGAGGATGTTCCGGACTCCCTCCGCGTGCGCGCCGAGCAGGAGCGACTCGAGCCCGGCGATCGTCGTGTCGCGGGGGGTCAGGTGCGGGATCGTCTCGACGCCCGTGAAGCGCTCGATCGCAACCGAGGCCATGATCCCGCTCATCCGCGCCCGCGCGCGCGGGTTGTCGTTGACGTCCACGAACTGCGCGCGACCCGAGTCGCGGACGGCGCGCGCGGTCTCGATCAGCGCCTCGGGATTGGCGCCGAGCGGCGGGTCGACCTGCACCGAGAGCGCAAACTCGCCCTCGCGCAGGAGCCGGGCAAGCTGCGTATCTCCGGTCGCCGGCTCGAAGGGAGCCAGCTGCTCGCGCTCGTGCACGAGGAAGGAGCCTGCGGGACGCCGGTTCGAGTCGACGGCCTCTCGGATCGCCGCGACCTGCGCGGGAGTGGTGCCGCAGCAGCCGCCGATCAGCCGTGCGCCGAGCGCCCGCGCCTGCGCGGCGAACTCGGCGAAGTAGGCCGGAGTCGCATGCGGGAAGACGATTCGCTGGCCGCTCATGCTCGCGAGGCCGACGTTCGGCAGCGCCGCGAGCACGGCGCCGTCGCCTCCCATCTGCGCCAACGCCGTGAGCGCGGCGGCAGGCCCGGCGCCGTGGTTGGCGCCGTACGCGGCGAGGCCGAGCGGACGCAACCGGACCGCCGCGTCCTCCGCCTTCACACCCCCGAGCGTCTCTCCCCCCGCGTCGAAGGTGAGGAGCGCGACGAGCGGCAGCCCCGAGACGGCTCGGACCGCGGCGATCGCGGTCTCCAGCTCGTCGAGGTCGTAGAACGTCTCGACCATGAACAGGTCGACGCCCCGCCCCTCGAGCACCCGTGCCTGTTCGGCGTAGAGCTCGGCGGGATCGTGCCCGGCCAGCTCGTAGTCGCCGAGCGGGCCGAGCGAGCCCGCGATGAAGACGTCGCGGCCCGCGACCTCTCGCGCCTCGCGCGCGATGCGCACGGCGGCGGCGTTGATCTGCTCGAGCTCATCCGCGAGGAACTGGCGTGCGAGCTTCGCCCGGTTCGCGCCGAAGCTGTTCGTCTCGATGAGCTCGGCACCCGCCCGGATATAGCCGAGATGCACCTCGAGCACGCTCTCCGGCGCGCGGAGGTTCGCCTCCTCGGGGCAGCGCAGCCCGGCTACGGCGCTCGAGAGCAGCGCGCCCATGCCGCCGTCGGCGACGACCGGCGTCTCCGCGGCGAGCCGCTCGAGGAAACGGCTCATACGAGCTCGTGGACGGTGCGGCCTTCCATCCCGCCTGCCACGGTCACGAGCTCGCCCGTCACGTGGCCGGAGAGCTCGTCGGAAGCCAGGACGACGACCGCCCGCGCCACGTCCTGCGCGACCGCGACCTTCCGCAGCGCCATCGTCCGGCTGAGCCGGGCGACGAACTCGTCCTCGAGCTCGCCGCGGGTCATCGGGGAGTACGTCCAGCCCGGCGCGACAGCGTTGACGCGGCCGCGCGGCGCGATCCGCACCATCTCGTTCTTGAGGCTCAGCAGCAGCCCGGCCTGGATCGCCGCCTTGGCGGCCGCGTAGTCGGCGTGACCCGCCTCGCCGAAGCGCCCGGCGGTCGAGCCGACGAGGACGAGGCTGCCGTGCCCGCTTCGCTCCACGAGACGGAGGAAGCCGCGCGCGGTAAGGAAGGTGGCCGTGAGGTTCGTCCGCAGCGTGGCCTCCCAGCGTTCGAGCGGCAGCTGCCAGACCGGCTCGTCCTCGCGCGGCCAGAACCCCGCGACCGCAGCGCAGACGTCGACACCGCCGAGCTCCCGCTCCGCGGCCTCGAACAACCCGTCGACCTCGGCCTCCAAAGCCAAGTCCGCCTGGAGCGCGACGCCGCCCGTTTCTCGCGCAAGCTCCTCGGCGCGGTCGCGGCTCGTGCGGTAGTGGATCGCTACCCGCGCGCCCTCGGCGGCGAACGCCTGGACGCACGCCGACCCGATCCCGCCCCCGCCGCCGGTCACGAGGACGCGCTTTCCGGCCAGTCCCGTCTCCACGGCGTGACGTTATCGTCCCCGCCGTGCGCGTCCACATCATCAGCGACATGGAGGGCGTTGCCGGGATCGTCAAGTGGGAGCAGACGACGGGCGGCGAGAAGCTCTACGACGAGGGCCGCGTCCTCTACACCGAGGAGATCAACGCGGCGGTGCGCGGGGCGCGGGCAGCCGGGGCGACGGAGATCGTCGTCATGGACTGCCACGGCGCCGGCGGCGCCTACGACTTCAACTCGCTCGTGCCCGACCTCCTCGACCCCGGCTGCGAGTACGTCGTGCAGCAGGAATGGACGGAGTACACCGGCTTCCTCGAGTCCGGCTGCGACGCGGCGCTCTTCATCGGCATGCACGCGATGGCGGGCAGCCGCGACGGCGTCCTGTCGCACACCGTCTCGGGCCAGGCCTGGCAGAGCCTCGCCTTCAACGGGACGCTCGTCGGCGAGACCGGGATCAACGCGGCTCTCTGCGGCCACTTCGGCGTTCCCGTCCTGCTCGTGACCGGCGACCGCGCGGTGTGCAACGAGGGAAAGGAACTGCTCGGCGACGGCTTGACGACGGTCGAGGTGAAGGAGGGGCTCGGCCGCTTCAGCGCGCGGATGCAGACCCCGCACCGGGCGCGCGAGCTGATCGAGGAAGGCGCGTGCGAGGCGCTTTCCG
>JAICLM010000087.1 GCA_025927435.1 Thermoleophilia bacterium
GCCCGACATCACGCGGGCCCAGCAGCTGCTCAGCTGGGAGCCCGAGATCTCGCTCGAGGAAGGGCTCTCCCGGCTCCTGCGCGAGCAGGGCCGCGAGCCGATCGGCGTCTGAGCACCGAACCGCTTCTCGTCCGTACGCTGAGGCGTGAGCCGGCCGAGCGGACGCCGGTCTGGTTCATGCGGCAGGCCGGGCGATCGCTGCCCGAGTACCGGGCGCTGCGAGAGCGGCACGGTTTCTTCGAGATCGCCGGAACGCCGGAGCTCTGCGCCGAGGTGACGCTGCAGCCGGTGCGCCGGCACGGGGTGGACGCCGCCGTCCTCTTCGCGGACATCATGTCGCCGGTCCTCGGGATGGGCGTCGAGGTCGAGCTCGTCGAGGGGGTCGGGCCGGTCGTGGGGGAGCGGATCGACTCGGCCGCCGCCGTCGAGCAGTTGCGGGTCAGCGAGCCCGAGGAGTGGGCGGCACCGATCCTCGAGGCCGTGCGGCTCGTGCGCGGCGAGCTCGAGCCGGACCGGGCGCTCGTCGGCTTCTGCGGCGGGCCGTTCACCGTCGCCGGCTACCTCGTCGAAGGACGCCCGAGCCGCGACTTCGTCCGCACGAAGACGCTCATGTACCGCGAGCCGGAGACGTGGCACGCGCTGATGGAGCGGCTCACGGAGCAGTTCGCGCGCTACGTCGCGGCGACGGCGGCGACCGGTGCCGACGCGATCCAGCTCTTCGACTCCTGGGTCGGCGCCCTGTCCGTCTCCGACTACCGCGAGTTCGTCGCTCCCTACTCGGCGCGGGTGCTCGGGGCCGCGGGAGTGCCGACGATCCACTTCGGCACCGGGACGACGACGCAGCTCCTCGCCGAGATGGCGGCCGCCGGCGGCAGCGCGGTGGGCGTCGACTGGCGCATCTCGCTCGACGACGCCTGGACGGTTGTGGGCGAGGAGCGGGCGATCCAGGGCAACCTCGAGCCCGCCGTCCTGCTCGGCCCCTGGGAGCGCGCTGAGTGGGCAGCGCTCGACGTCCTGCGCCGAGCGGCCGGCCGGCCGGGTCACGTCTTCAACCTCGGTCACGGCGTCCTGCCGCAGACCGACCCGGACGTGCTCACGCGGCTCGCGGAGCTGGTGCGCAGCTACGGTCACGCCGCATGAAGAGCGCCGTCGTCCTCATGGCGTACGGCTCGCCCGAGCGCCTCGCGGACGTTCCCGCCTACTACGCTGACATCCGAGGCGGCCGTCCGATCGCGCCCGAACATCTGGCGGATCTTGTCGAGCGCTACCGGCGGCTCGGCATCGAGGACTCCTCGCCGCTGAACGCGATCACCGAGCAGACGCGCGCCGCCCTCGAGGCCGAGCTCGGCCTGCCGGTCTTCACCGGGATGAAGCACTGGACGCCGCGGATTGCTGACGCGGCCGAGGCGGCGGTCTCGGGAGGCGCCGAGCAGATCGTGGGCCTCGTCCTCGCGCCGCACTACTCGGCGCTCTCGATCGCTGGCTACCGCGAGCAGCTCGAGCGCGCGCTCGCGGGACGCTGCGAGCTGCGGTTCGTGGAGAGCTGGCACGACGAGCCCGGCTTCGTCGAGCTCCTCGCCGACCGCGTCCGCGGCACCGAAGCCCACGTCGTTTTCACCGCGCACTCGCTGCCGGCGCGGATCCTCGAGGAGGGCGATCCGTATCGCGACCAGCTGCTCGAGACGTCGCGGCTCGTCGCCGAGGCGGCGGGCCTTGCCGCGTGGAGCTTCTCCTTCCAGAGCGAGTCACCGACCGGCGAGCCATGGCTCGGGCCGGACATCCTCGATCACCTGGACGCGCTGCGCCGGCAGGGCGTCGAGCGCGTCCTCGTCTGTCCCGTCGGTTTCGTCTCCGACCACCTGGAGATCCGCTGGGATCTGGACGTCGAAGCGCGGGAGACCGCGAGGGAGCTCGGGCTGCAACTCGAACGGATCGAGATGCCAAATGCGGACCCGCAGCTGGTGGGCACGCTTGGACTAATTGTGCGCAGGGCCCTGTCGGTACCGTCAACCGTGTGAGCTCGCGCACCTGTCCAGACTGGCCCGAGTTGATGGAGATCGCGCCGGAGCTCCAGTTCAAGCACTACACCGTGGCCGAGGCGAGGCTCCCGGCGGACGCCCTCATGCAGATCCCCGAGGTTCCCCTCTCGGACGTGGCCCTGTGCTGCGATCTCGAGCGCCACGTCTTCTGGGTCGAGCACACGGAGCCGAGCGTGGCCGACGCGCTCCGCTCGAGCCACTGGTTCGAGGTGCGCGACTGGGTCGCCGCCGGCCGCCCCGGCGCGCTCTAGCCGGAGACTGCGTTCGGAAGCGGCTCGCCGCGGAGGAAGGCGAGGACATTGTCGACGAGCACGCGGGTCATCGCCTCCCGCGTCTCGACCGTAGCGCTCGCGATGTGGGGCGTGAGGACGACGTTCGGAAGGTCGAGCAGGCGCTCCGGCACCCTCGGTTCCTCGGCGAACACGTCCAGGCCGGCGGAGATACGGCCCGACACGAGCTCGTCCCCGAGTGCTTCCTCGTCGACGATCGCTCCGCGCGCGGTGTTGACGAGCGTCGCGCCGTCCTGGAGCAGCGCGAGCCGCTCACGAGAGATGAGGCCCTCCGTTTCCGGCGTCAGCGGCACGTGCAGAGAGACCACGTCGGTACGCCGCAGAAGCTCGTCGAGCGGGAGCCCGTCCCTGCGGCGGTGGTGGATCACGCGCATCCCGAACGCCTCCGCGCGCCGGGCGACCTCGGAGCCGATCCGCCCCATCCCGACGAGGCCGAGCGACGAGCCTGCGAGGTCGCGTCCGAGCAGCTCCGGACGTGCCCAGCCGCGCTCCCAGCGTCCCTCGCGGACGAACCGATCCGAGGCGACGAGATGGCGGCGGCAGGCGAGGATCAGCGCCAGCGTGAGATCCGCCACCGCGGCGTCGAGCACGCCGGGGGTGTTCGCCACGGCGACCCCGCGCTCGCGGCATGCGACGACGTCCACGCGGTCGTAGCCGACGCCATAGTTCGCCACCAACCGCAGGTCGGGCAAGAGATCGAGCTCGCCCGGACCGACCGCGACGACCGCCTCCGCGAGGACGTCGACGCCGGGCAGCGGCTCCGGGGGCGGCCACGACTCGAGCACCGTCACGTCCGGCAAGTCGTCCCAGGCCGGCCCAGGAAACGTCTGCGTCGCTGCAATCGTCACGGCCGGAGTATCTCCGCGAGCGGCCGTGTATTGAGGACGTCTCCCGCCTTCGCCCAGCCTCGGCGCGCCGTGGTCACCGCGAGCCGCATGTTCGAGAGCCCCTGCACCGAATGCGCGTCCGTCGAGCAGACGATCGGCACGCCGGCCTCGACGGCGACCCGCACCTCCTCGTCGCGCAGGTCGAGCCGGTCGGGGAGGCCGTTCGTCTCGAGCGCGACACCGGTCTCCAGCGCGACCTCGATCGTACGCTCCAGATCGAGTGCGTTCGGCGGACGGTGGTTGAGGATCCGCCCGCGCGGATGGCTGAGGCAGCGCACCGCGGGATGGCGCATCGCCTCGGTTACCCGCGCCGTCAGCTCGGTCCCGGAAAGACGCTGGCCGGCGTGGAGAGAGAGCTGCACCCACTCGAGCTCCGCGAGGACGTCGTCCGGCAGGTCGAGGGTGCCGTCGGCGCGGATGTCGCACTCGGTGCCGCGCAGCACTCGGAAGGGCGCGAGCGCTTCGTTGGCAGCAGCGATCTCCTCGGCCTGGCGCCGCAGGCTGTCCGCATCGAGTCCGGGAACGACGCGCACGTTCGGCGTGTGGTCGCAGATCGCGAGGTACTCGTAGCCGCGGTCGCGGGCGGCTGTGGCCATCTCGAGCACGGATGCCTTCCCGTCCGACCACGTCGTATGGCAGTGGAGGTCGCCTCGAAGATCGGACTCCTCCACGAGACGCGGCGGCTCGTCGGCGAAAGGCGCCTCTCGCAGCTCCGGCGGCAGCCGGGGGACGCCGAGCTGCTCGTAGACCTCGTCCTCGGTCGCTGCCTCCGGAAGCGGCTCGAGTGCGGCGACGTAGGCCTCCGATCCGGTCGCCCGCACCAGCTCCGTCCCGAACCGCGCCGGCTGCGCGGCCACGAGCTCGACCGGGATGCCCTCGACCGTGACGCCGACCGCGCGCCGCACGTCGCGCTCCAGCACCGCGACCACCTCGGGCTGCGCGACGAATCGCTCGAGCGCGCCGGCCGCCGTGGAGACGAGCACGATCCGGTGCACGAGCTCGCAGCCGCGCCGCAGCTCCCCCGCAGGGACGGCATCGAGCGGATCCGCGAGCGCGGCGGCGAGTGCGAGCGCGCGGTTCCGCGTCAGGCCGCGCCGGGCCGGCTGCGGATCGCGGGACAGCGCCGCGAGCACCTTGGCCTCGGTCGCGGGACCGACCCCGGGCGCGTCTCGCAGCCGCCCGGCCTCCGCGGCCGCCCGCAGCTCGTCCGCCGTCCGGATCCCGAGCGCTCGACCGAGCGCCACGAGGCGCTGCGGTCCGAGACCGAGGTAGCGGCCGAGCGCAACGAGCTCGGGCTCCACCTCCCGCTCCAGCACCTCCAGCTCGGCGATCCGCCCCGTCTCCACCAGCTCCCGTAGTCGGCGCTCGATGCCCGGCCCGATGCCGCGCAGCTCGCGCACGCGGCCGGCGCGCACGAGCTCCTCGACGTGTGCCGGCGTCGCGCGGATGAGGTCGGCCGCGCGGCGATAGGCGCGGACGCTCCAGTGCGCGGCGCCCGCGAGGTCGAGCAACGCGGCGTAGGCGTCGAGCGTGCGAGCGATCTCGGCGTTGTCCACGGGGCTAGTGTCTCCCCATGGCGACGGTGGTGATCCCGTTCGCGGGCCCGGAGGGGAAGACGCGGCTCCATTCCTCGACCCGGATTCGCCGCGCGCTCGCGCACGCGATGTTCTGCGACGTCCTGGCGGCATGCGTCCTCGTGGGGCACACCCGCGTCGTCACTCCGGACGAGAGGGGAGCGACCGCCGCTCGGGAGGCCGGGGCCGAGGTCGTCGCCGACCCGGGCGGCGGCCAGGGCGCCGCGGTGCAAACCGGACTGGAGGGCGTCGAGCCCGGCGGCATCCTCGTCGTCAACGCCGACGTCCCGTGCGCCGTGCCGCACGACCTCCGCTCGTTGCTCGCTGCGACACCGATCGGCGGGGTCGCGCTGGTGGAGGCCCTCGACGGGACGACGAATGCCCTCAGCCTCCCGGCTCCCGACGCGTTCGCGCCGCTCTACGGCCCTGGCAGTTCCGACCGCTTTCGCGCGCACGCCGCGTCCCTCGGCCTGGAGGCCGTCTCCGTCTCCGTGCCCAACCTCGCCGAGGACGTGGACACCATGGAAGACCTTGCCCGGCTGCAGCTGCGCGCCGGCCCGCGCACCCAAGCCTGTCTCTCCGACCTCGAGAGGAGCGTCGCTTGAACGTCGTCGTCCTCTCGGGAGGGGTCGGTGGCGCGCGCTTCGTCCGCGGCGTCGTAGACGTTCTCAGCGCCCCAGTGACGAGCGTGATCGGCAACGTCGGGGACGACGTCGAGGTGCTCGGCCTTCACGTCTCGCCTGACCTCGACTCGATCCTCTACGCGCTTGCGGGCCTCGCCGACGAGAAGCGGGGATGGGGACGCAGCGGCGAGACGTGGCACGCGCTCGAGACGGCAGGAGCGCTCGGAGGCGAGGACTGGTTCGCGCTCGGCGACCGTGACCTCGGCCTCCATCTCGTGCGCACGCAGGCGCTGCGGGCCGGCGGGGCGCTCTCCGCCGTGACCGCCCGGCTGGCGAAGGCGCTCGGCGTCGCGACGAAGCTGTTGCCGGCGACCGACGACCGCCTCCGCACATGGCTCGACACACCGGCCGGGACGTTCCCGTTTCAGGAGTGGTTCGTCGCTCGCGGTCATCGGGACGAGGTCGACGCCGTGCGCTTCGAGGGGGACGAGACGGCGCGGCCGGCACCGGGGGTGCTGGAGGCGATCGGCCGCGCGGATCTGATCCTCCTCGCGCCCAGCAACCCCTACGTCTCGGTCGGGCCGATCCTCGCCGTGCAGAAAGTGCGCGCGGCGCTCGCCCGCCGCCGCGTGTCCTGCGTCGCGGTCAGCCCCCTGATCGGCGGCCGCGCGGTGAAGGGGCCGGCCGACCGGATGCTGCGACGGCTCGCGGGCGGCACCTCACCTCGTCATCTAGCGAGCTGTTACGAGGGTCTGATCGATGTGCTGGTGGTGGACGAGGCCGACGCGGACGACCTGGGCGGCCTCGGCCGGGTCCGCCCGATCGTGGCCCGCACGCTCATGAGCGATGCCGACGCGCGCCGCCGCCTGGCCGAAGCTGCGCTGGGAGCCGTGCCGGCATGAAGGTCGCGATCGTCGGCGGGACGGGAGCCTTCGGGCTCGCGCTCGCGCGGCGGCTGGTCGAGGCGGGGGACGAGGTCGTGATCGGCTCCCGCGACGCGGAACGGGCGCGGGAGAAGGCGAGCGAGGTCGGCGCGGGCGCCGGAGCCACCAACGAGCAGGCGGTCGGCGGCGTAGATCTCGTCGTGCTCGCGACGAACGCCGCCGGGACGCTGTCCACGGCAGTTGACCTGGCGCAGGCGATCGGCTCGACCCCGGTGCTCAGTGTGGCCAGCGATCTGCGGTCGAGCGACTCGCTCTCGCTCGCACAGCGGACGCAGGACCTCCTCGGCGGCCCGGTGGTGGCGGGGCTCCACTCCCTCGCCGCAGGCAAGCTCGCGCACGGCCGCCCGGACGAGGACGCCTTCGTTTGCGGCGACGACGGGGACGCGAAGGCGCTCGCGCTCGAGCTCGCGGCGAAGGTCGTCGCCGGCCGCGCCCTCGACGCCGGTCCGCTGGCGGGCGCGCGCGCACTCGAGGGGATGACTGCCGTGATCGTGAACCTCAACAAGCGCTACAAGGGTCACGCCGGCATCCGCGTCACCGGGCTCCCGTGACGCAGGTCGTCGAGATCCAGGAGCCGGCCGAACGGTCGCGCATCGCGGAGGCCGTGCTCCGCGACCTGCCCGAGTGGTTCGGGATCGAGGAGGCGACACGCCGGTACATCGAGGACGCGGCGACGTTGCCGACGCTCGCGGTCGAGCCGGATCTCGGCTTCCTCTGTCTCAAGCAGCACACGCCGCGGGCGGGCGAGATCTACGTCATGGGCGTGCGGCAGGACCAGCATCGGCGCGGCCTCGGGCGGGCACTCGTCGCCGAAGCCGAGCGCTGGTGCCGGGCCCACGGCATCCGCTACCTCCAGGTGAAGACGCTCGGCCCCTCGCTTCCGGACCCCGGCTACGACGCGACCCGCCTGTTCTACGAGGCGGTCGGCTTCGTCGCCATCGAGGAGCTGCACGGACTGTGGAGCCACGACAACCCGACGCTGATCCTCGTCAAGGACGTCGGTCCAGGATTCTCGGTCACGCCGGTCGAGGGGCTGCCCGAGCTGCGCGAGGAAGACGACCTCGCGGCGCTGATCGCCGAGCGGGCGGCGCTCGAGGACGGCGACGTGGTCGTCGTCGCGCAGAAGGCGGTCTCCAAGGTCGAGGGCCGCGTGGTCGCGCTCGAGGACGTCGAGCCGTCGGAGCAGGCGCGCGACATCGCGGGCGACGGAGCAGATCCGCGCCGGATCCAGGTCATCCTCGACGAGGCGGTCGAGCTCGTGCGCGTCCGGCCGCCGCTGCTGATCGCGCGCACCCGCCACGGCTACGTCTGCGGCTCGGCCGGCGTCGACGCCTCGAATGCGCCCGAGCCCGGGACGGTCGTGCTCCTCCCGCTCGACTCCGACGCCTCCGCGGCGCGCCTGCGCGAGGAGCTGCGGGAGAGGACGGGAGCCGACGTCGGAGTCATCGTCACGGACTCGTTCGGCCGGCCCTGGCGCGCGGCGACGACGGATGTCGCGATCGGCGCCGCGGGGGTGGAGGTCGTGCGCGACCTCGCGGGCGAGCGGGATCCGGCCGGCTACGAGCTGCACGCGACGCGGATCGCGGTCGCGGACGAGATCGCCGGGGCGGCGCAGCTCGTCTTCGGCAAGCTCGACCGGGTCCCGGTCGCGATCGTGCGCGGCCTCGACGTGCGCGGCAACGGCCGTGGCGCCGACATCGTCATCCCGCCCGAGACTGACCTGTTCCGTTAGAACACGCGCGATGAGCGATGCGATCGAGCAGGCGAACTCCCTCCTCCGGGAACGGGGCTACGCCGAACGCGACCTCGCCGTGCACAGC
>JAICLM010000196.1 GCA_025927435.1 Thermoleophilia bacterium
CGGACCTGAAGCACGCTACGAGCAGCGCGAAGCGATCCAGCTCTCGTTCATCGTCGCGCTGCAGCAGCTGCCTGCGAAGCAGCGCGCAGCGCTCGTGCTGCGCGACGTGCTCGGCTTCCCCACCGACGAAGCAGCCTCGATCCTCGAGACCACGCCGCAGTCGGTCAAAGCCGCGCTCCAACGCGCACGCGCAACACTCGACTCGTACACCATCGAACGCGAGCAGGCGCCGCTTCCCGACTCGCCGACCGAACGGAACCTTCTCGCCACCTTCAGCGACGCCGTCGAAGCCGGCGACACGGCGCGCGTCCTGACTCTGCTGAGCTCCGACGCTCGTGTGACCATGCCGCCGAACCCGGGCGAGCTCATCGGACACGAAGCAATCGGCGTGTACCTCGACCACGGCGTCGAGGTCCGCGGCGCCCCGCTACAGGTACGCCCGACCCGCGCCAACGGCCAGCCGGCCTTCGGCTGCTACCTGCGCTCGCAGCCCTGGGGCATGATGGTGCTCACCCTGAGCGGAAGCAAGGTCGACGAGATCACCTTCTTCATCGACCCAGCGCTGCCCGGCCGCTTCGGTCTTCCCCAACACATCTAGCCGGCAAGGATGGGTTCGACGTGAAATGGAAGCAGTCGGTCGGGCATCGCGCCGCTGAACACGATCCGGTCTGCGCCGACACTCTTAGCCGCCTGAGGTCCGATGCCACCGCTCCGTCCCTGCGCAGAGGGCAAGCAGCCGCCCACCCAGAATCTGGGAGGCGAAGTGCTCCTGGGCAAGCACGCGGTCGACGCGTGCTGCGCACCAGCCTCGTCGAACCGCTCGAAAGCCGCGTTTAGCTCAGCAGCACTTGCCGGCAGGGGCGCGGCCTGAGGCCGGGAGCCCACGGTAGAAAGCTTGCCGCAGAGCCCTGAAGGCGGGCGGCTCCCTCCGGAACAGACGCTCGAGCCTCTCGCCGACCTTCATGCCGCAGAGAGCTCAGGGCGATTCGTAGCCTTCAGAGGGAACGCGCGTGATTCCAAGGAGGGACTCGATCCATGGCGACACTGAGCGAGAAGCAGGCGGCGCTCTTCACCGGCCGCAACTGGGGCGTGATCGCGACCGTCCGCGAGGACGGGTCGCCGCAGGCCACGCCGGTCTGGGTCGACTACGACGGCGAGAAGGTGCTCGTCAACAGCGCCCGTGGCAGGACGAAGGTGAAGAACATCGAGCGCGACCCGCGGGCGACCGTCACCGTCCTGCCCGCCGAGAACCAGCAGAGCGGCTACGTGATGGTGAGCGGCCCGGCGAAGATCGTCGACGAGGGCGCGCTCGAGCACATCAACATGCTCGCGAAGAAATACCTCGGGGAGGACAAATACCCCTACCTCGGTCCCGGCGAGCAGCGCGTCATCATCGAGATCCAGCCCGAGCGCGTCGACGGCTACGGCGCCGGCGGCTAGGAGATCACCACAGGTCGCCGCCGGTCAGGACGTAGATGAACGGCACGATCGGCACGATCATGAAGACCGCCCAGACGAGCTTCCGGAACCCGGAGAGGTCATCCCGGCCGAGAAGGTTGATCCACGCGAGCACAACCGCGAGCGGATGGATGAAGCAGACGAGGATTTCGAGGAGCTTCTTCATTGCCAGCAGATCCCCCGGCTTCGAGAACGGTAATCGCGAGTACGCTCTCGGCGTGCAAGAGGACGGGACAGCCGTGCTGACCGTGGTGTCCGGGACCTCCGAGGCCGAGGTGCTGTGCGGTCTCCTCCGGTCGGCGGGCATCAAGTGCGCCCACCGCGACACCGAGGCGATCGACTCGCCGCTCGAGGACTTCATGGCGGCCGGAGCGCAGGAGATCCTCGTGCACCAGTCGGACCTGGAGGCCGCGAAGGAGCTACTGCCGGAGCAATGAGGTTCGACGGCATCCACCACGTGACGTGCATCACGGGCGACGCGCCGGGCAACGTCGACTTCTACACCCGCGTCCTCGGTCTGCGGATGGTGAAGAAGTCCGTCAACCAGGACGATCCGACCGTCTATCACCTCTTCTACGCCGACGAGGAGGGGCGCGCCGGGTCGGACATCACCTTCTTCGAGTACCCGAACGCGCGGCCCGGCCAGGCCGGGAACGGGATGATCCACACCGTCGTCTGGCGTGTGGGCTCGCCGGAGGCGCTCGAGTTCTGGGCCAACCGGCTGAGCGCGGAGGGCCACGAGGTCGAGGCCGACGGCGAGTCGCTCCGCTTTGCCAATCCAGAGGGGCTCGCGCACGAACTCGTGCTCTCGCACGTCGACGACGAGCCGCTCGTCGCGCACCACCCGGAGATCCCGCGCGAGGTCGCGCTGCAGGGCTTCGAGGGAGTCCGTGCGTACGGCCGGCCGAGCGATGAGTTCCTCACGAAGCTCGGGTTCGAGCAGGCGGACGGACGCTGGGACACGCGCGCCGACACCCGCGGCGGGTGGATCGAGTACGCCGAGGCGCCCCATGTGCCGGGCGTAGGCGGGGCGGGCACCGTGCACCACGTCGCGTGGGCGTCCACGATGGAGGACCACCAGGCCTGGCACGACCTCGTCGAGGAGGCGGGTGGCCACCCGACGCAGATCATCGACCGCTTCTGGTTCCGCTCGATCTACTTCCGCGAGCCCGCCGGCGTCCTGTTCGAGATCGCGACGCTCGGCCCTGGGTTCACGACGGACGAGGATCAGGCGCATCTCGGAGAGAGGCTCATTTTGCCGCCGGCGTTCGAGCACCTCCGCGACCGTGTCGAGCCGGTGCTGACGCCGCTGCCCGACCCTCGGGCGGACTGGGCCGCGCGCTAGCTACTTCCCGGGCTCGGGCAGCGAGGACGTGTCGACGACTTCGAAGTCGGCACCGGTGAGGCGGCCGAGCGTGTGGAGCGCGTCGTTCGACCAGTGCCGGTTCGGCGCGCCGGAGACGTACCAGGGCGAGCCGTTGTCGGCGAGGATCATTCCGTAGCGCTGCAGCGCCCGGAGCACGATCCGTGCCTGGCGCGGGAACGAGGCGATGTTGACGCTTGCCTTCAATCTCACCCGCAGGCCCATGGGCGGGAGTGACGGGTCGCTCGAGCTCGAGGCGTAGTGCCGAGCCGGATAGACGTAGGCGCGCCTCGTCTCACGCGCGGTGAAGCGCAGCGCGTGGTCGATGACGCCGCGCGAGACCTCGTCCCAGCGGGCGAGCCCGGCGAAGATGGGGAGCCCGGCGGCGTCGGCCGAGGTCCAGCCCGCGGGCCGGAGGTGGTTCGAGCGGAGGTTCCAGGTCGCGCCGGAGCCTGCCGTCCAGCCGCGGCTCGTGTGGCGGAAGTCGTACAGCTCGTAGAGCCGGCACGTGCTCTTGTCGACGAGGATCGCGTGCCTGTCGCCGGTTGAGTGTGCGCCTCCCTCGATGTGGACGTGTCGCGGGATCGGGTAGCGGACGCGGTCGGACTCGTCGGCGTACCCGAACGAGACGTGACGGCGCTGTGTCTTGCGCGAGACGAGGTCGAACGGGATCCCGATCGGCCCGCCGTCCCACTTGCCCGAGCCGAAGTCGGCGTGCACAGGCGCGTCGAGCCCGATCGAGGCGATCAGCCGGACGGAGTCCGCGGCCACCGGCAGCTCGTCGACGCGCTGGTTCCACGCGTTGTTCGCCGGGAAGACGGGGCAGCGCGCGGCCGCGGGCAGCCGCAGCGCGTGCGCGGCCGCTCCCGAGAGCAGGACCGCCGCGAGGGCGGCTGCGGGGACGAGGCGTCTCATACCCACTTGATCGGCGGGGCAGCGCCTCCGCTAAACGGCGACCGGGGGATAGCGTCCGCGCACTTCGTCGATGAACGCGGCCAGCCTCTCGGCGACCTGCGGATCCTGGAGCTCGAGCACGTTCTCGGCGTTCAGCTCGCCGGAGTGAGAGAGGTTGAAGCTGCCGACGAACACGGTGTCGTCGGCGACGGTCACCTTCGCGTGCATGTAGTCGTGCACCGAACCGGGCGCGTAGGGCGTGGTGACCTTGCCGGAGAAGGGCGCACGGGTGAGCGAGGTGCGCAGCAGCGGCGCCTTCCACTCCGCATTCCCGTTCTCGTGCCACTGCTGCAGCACTTCGGCGATCTGCGTCGCGTCGACGACTCCGGCGAGATCGACCTTGCCGTCGGAGGCGACCTCCGCGAGCGTTCCGAGAATCGGCGCCGAGCTGATGACCGGCGACGCGATCCGGATGCGGCGCCGCGCGGAGCCGATCGCCTTCGCGATCCGGTGCGCGAGCTTCTCGCCGCGCCCCGGGCAGAACCAGGCGCGCATGCCGTCCACCGGCGCGGTGTCGACCTTGCCGCTCTTGTCGACCTCGCGCGTCGTCCAGAGCTGCTCGAAGTCCTCGCGGTAGCGCGCGGCGATCCCGGGCGAGTCGACGGTGAGGATCACGTTCTCCTCCCG
>JAICLM010000061.1 GCA_025927435.1 Thermoleophilia bacterium
ACCTCGGCCCGCTGCGGTTGCAGCCCGACGATCTCCCGGCGCTGGTCGGCCGTGCGAGACCGGTAGAGGTCGATCTGGCGGTCGATCTCCGTCCGGTCGAGCGCCGACCCCTGGACCACGTCGGGGTCGTACTTCGACAGGCGGTGGCGGACCGCGGCGAGGTTCGTGAGCGCGCCGCCGAGGCCGACGAGCGCGGCAGGTCGCTGCCGGCCGTCGAGCCGCACGAGGTCGGCGGAGATCGCCTGGAGCGCTTCCGTAACGACCTCGTTCGAGACGGCGCCGTCGAGGCCGAAGCGCTCGGTGTACCGCGCGGCGCCGACCTCCAGGCTGAACCGCTCCTCCACTCGCCCGGCCCGGCCGAACGTGAACTCGGTGCTGCCGCCGCCGGTGTCGAAGACGACGAGCGACTCCCGGCCGACATCGAGCTCGGCCGTCGCCGCGAGGTACGCGAGCCGTGCCTCCTCCTCGCCGGGGATGACCTCGATGCCGACACCGCAGCGCTCGCGCACGGCCTCCACAAGCTCGGCGGAGTTGGCGGCGCGCCGCATCGCGGCCGTCGCGACGGCCGCGATCTCGGCCACGCCGGCCCGCCGTGCCTCCTCGACCATGCCGACGATCGCGTCGGCGGTTCGCCGCAGCGGCTCCGGCTGGAGCTCGCCCGACTCCTGCAGCCCTTCGCCCAGCCGCGTGACCTCGGCGCGGTCGACGACCGTCTGCCAGTGGCTGCCGGCGCGACGCTCGCCGACGTGGAGCTTGACCGAGTTCGTGCCGACGTCGATCACCGCGAACCGCACCGGGTCGAGGCCGAGGAGGGTCTTCAGCCCGCGGGCGAGGCAGACGTTCGGCCGGCCGACGAGCTGCAGCTCGCGTATCGCTGCGGCCACGAGCTCGGGCTCCTCCGCCTCGACGGCGATCGTCCGCGCCGACCGTTTGCCCGTTCTCACCTCCGACAGCTCGGCCATGCAGTCGCCGAGCCGGTAGTGGACTCGCCGCTTGTGCACCTCGACTGCCGCGAGCGCGGGACTCGATCCGACCACCTCGTCGACCAGCTGCTCGGGCGTGTACGCGTCGCGCATGAGCTCTCCGCCCGAGACGCCGAGCGCGCCGAGAACGACCTGGACGTCGGCGGCGCCGAGCGGGAACGAGCCCTTGAGCACGGGACGCCATTGCTCGAGCCCGTTGCCGTCGACGGCTTCGAGCCGCTTCACGTCCAACAACCCGTCGCGGACCTTCACCGAGGCGTCGCTCTCCTGCGAGAGCACGTAGAGCTCGTCGCTCTCGTGCTCGCGCTCGGCCTCGCGCAGGTCGAGGAGCCCCTCCGCGGCGCCGAAGCTCTCGCCGAAGGTGCGCCACTCCCAGCGCGGGACGATCCCGGCGACGGCAGCGGTACCCGAGGCGGAAGGCGCTTCGCTCAGGACTTCGCCTCCGCCCGCTCGCGGGCGAAGTACTCGAGCGCCTTGCGGGTCTTCGTCTCCTGCTCGCCCGAGAGATCGACGCCGCGCCGGGCGAGGAAGGCGCGGGTCTCGGCCGCGACCTGGAACGCCTCGTTCGTCTCGCTGCGCGTCGACAGCTCGAGGATGCGGGAGCCGTCCGGGTAGATCCACATCTCGGCCACGACCTTGCGCCCGAGATCGGGCGGGACGAAGCGCAGCTTGAGGACGAAGATCGGGCCGAGGACGACGAGGTCGTCGAGCCCGATCCCCTGTGGCGCATGGGCCGCGTAGAGCTGCCGCTGCTCCTTGGAGAAGAGCTTGCGCACAGGCAGCGTCCCGTCGGCCACGCGCCGGACGTCGGCCGGGTCCGGGGAGCCCTTGAGCGTCCCTGAGCAGACGAAGCCACCGGGCAGCGCGTCCACCTCGACGCGGAAGGCGCTCGAGCGCCGCAGATCCTCCGGCAGGTCGGTCGGCGTGACCGGCCGCAGCTTGACGATCGAGTCCCCGCCCTTCCCCTGGATCCGCCGCGCGCGGACGACGACGCCGTGGGCGTCGAGGTCGAGCTCGGGGGTGTCGAAGAAGAAGACCTGGCGGATCTGCGCCTCGAGCGGATCGAGCTCGAGCGCCGCGACAGTCGAGCGCTGGTGCGGCTCCGGCACCGTCAGCTTCAGCTCGACGCTGTCGGCTCCCTGGAGCAGCTCGAGCAGCCGAACCACCTCCTCGTTCGAGAAGGCGGGCGGCGCGGTCGGGGCAGAAGACATTCTGATCCTCCTCTCTGCACCCCAGAGTCGCCCGGCGAGGGCCGCCGGTCGTCGTCACAAGTGGGTGAAACCACCGAGGAGGGGAGTGCGCACCCCGTCCCACCTCGCACGCGCAGCCTGGGCGCGGGAGGCGCCAGATGCCACGTTTCGGCCGACCTGTCCGAAGGAGGAACAATCAGTGGCTACCGTCACCCGTGACGACGCATACGAGTTCGACGAGGAGCGCGGCTTCGGCTGGCTCCTCTTCGCGGCGACCATGCTCGGGCTCGCCGGCGTCCTCAGCATCTTCGACGGCATCGCGGCGCTGTCGAAGTCGAGCTTCTACGCCGCGAACGCGCACTTCGTGTTCAGCGACCTGCGCACGTGGGGCTGGTTCATGCTCGTCGTCGGGGCGCTTCTCATCGTCGCCGCCATGGGGGTGTTCCAGGGATCGGGATTCGCCCGCTGGTTCGGGATCTTCGCGGCCGGTCTGAACGCGCTCACGTTCTTCGGGGCCGTCCAGTCGTATCCGTTCTGGTCGCTGATGGTCTTTTCGCTCGACGTGCTCGTGATCTATGCGCTGGCCGTCTACGGCGGCAAGCGAATGGAGTGAGCAACTCCACCTGACCCGCCCGTGGGAGCCCCGGACGCCGACGCGCCGGGGCTCCTCACTTCGGGCGAGGATTCAGCTGCGGCGGTCGCAGGTGCACGTGCGGCCCGGAGCCGCGGCAGGCGCCCACGTCCGCGTCCGTGAGGCCCGCACCTCCATCGGCGGATGCCCGCCCCGTGCCGTCCCCGGTCCGGCGGTGGGAGTCTCACCGGCGTGGCGGAACCGGCTCGCCTCGTCGTGGTGTCGTGCGCTTCCCGCGTAGACGCGGAGCGAGCGCAGGACGCGCTCGCCGAGCTCGAGGCGGGCATCCTCGACGCCGTTGTGGTCACGCGTCTGGAGAGCGGTCGGGTGGAGCTGCACCAGACGCATCAGGTCGCGGCCGGGGAGGGCGTCGTCGCCGGTGGGGCGGTCGGGTTCGTCGCGGGGATGCTCCTCGGCGGCCCGGTCGGTGGCGCGCTGCTCGGTATGTTCGGCGGCGGGGTCTGGGGCGCCCGCGACACCGGGGTCCCGGACGGGCGCCTGCAGGAGCTCGGCGAGTCGCTCGCCCCGGGAGGCGCGCTGCTGTGCACGCTCGTGCGGTCCGACGACGCGGCCGCCGCGCGCGATGCGCTTTCGTCCTACGGCGAGGTCGCCGACGTGGACGCGCCCGCGCTCCCGTAGCGGCGGCGGTGGAGCAGGTACGCGACACCGCCGACGAGCAGCGGCAGCCAGAACGTGAGCAGCCGGTACGCGAGCGTCGCGACGACGGCCTGGTGCGCAGTGGTGCCGGCGAGCGTCAGCAGTCCCGTGAGCCCGGCCTCCACGAAGCCGAGCCCGCCCGGCGTGAAGGGGATCAGGGTCAGCAGCATCGAGCCCGAGTACGCGAGCACGACGAGCGACGGATTGGGCCGCGCACCGACGGCCGCGAGACAGCAGAGGAGCCCGAGATAGTCGAAGGCGGGCTTGGCGACGATCGCGCAGAGGGCGAAGGGCCAGCGGGTGCCGAACGCATGCCGTAGCCCGTCGCGCTGCGCCAGGAGTCGCTCGCCCGAGCCGTGGGCATCCCGCTTGCCGGGAAACAGGCGGAGGACGGCGTCGACCGCTCGCCCGGCCTCCTGCAACGGCCGGTCCCAGAGGAACGCGGCGAGCCCGGCGAGGACCGCGAGCACGAATGCGCCTGCCCCGATGTAGGCGGTCGTCAGCAGCCCGCGCGGCGCCTGCAGGCCGCCGAGGATCGCGGGCAGGGCGAGCAGGGGGAAGGCGAGGATCGTGGCCGTGTTCGCGATCGAGACCGCGGCCAGCCCGGCGGCCACGTCGTCGCGCCGCACGCCGGCGCGGACGAGCAGCCGGTAGGAGAACGCCCCCGCGGTCGCCCCGCCGCCGGGGATCACGTTGCCCGCGGCGTTCCCGGCGAGCTGCGACGTCCCCACGGCGAACCAGCTCGGTGTCCGTAGCGCGATCCGCTGCACCTCCCAGAGCGCCGTCACGCTCGTGGCCTCGAAGACGACCGCCAGGAGAAGCCACCAGGGCTCGACGTCGGCGAGCGAGTGCCACTGGGTGAAGAGGTCGACGAGGCTCGGGAAGAGGAAGTAGAGCGAGACCGCTGTCGCGAGCAGCAACAGCACGCGGAAGATCACGCGCCAGGGCTTCCTGCCGTGGGCGTGGACCTCCGGCTGGGACGCCGTGGCCATCGCCGTGCACCGTAGCTTCGCCCCGGGTCGGGTGCACCTGCCCCCGGCGGGCGTGCCCGCCTCCTGGCAAGGGACGGGGGACCGTGGTGCGATCCCGGCAGACACGAGGAGAGGACGCGTCTGATGGAGATCGGGAAGCCGCTGAAGAAGATCGTCGTCGAGCCGATCCGAAATCCGGTCCCGGAGCGGACGCCGAAGCCGGCGCCCGAGCCCGCGCCACCGGCACGCGAGCCGGCGCGCCGGGTTTGAGCCAGGCTTCGGCCGCCGGCGCGACGCCGGCCGACGGCAAGACCGCCGCGGGGGCCGCCGGCGGGATGGTCCTGCTGACGCTCGCGGCGGGGCAGTTCCTCATGACCCTCGACAGCTCGGTCATGAACGTCTCGATCGCGACGGTCGCCGACGACGTGGGCACGACGGTGACGGGGATCCAGGGCGCGATCACCGCCTACACGCTCGTGATGGCCTGCCTGATGATCACGGGCGCGAAGATCGGCGCTCTGATCGGACGCAAGCGCGCGTTCGCCATCGGCTGCGTGATCTACGGCTGCGGCTCGCTGACGACGGCGCTCGCTCCCAACCTGCCGGTGCTGCTGCTCGGGTGGTCGTTCCTCGAGGGCGTCGGCGCGGCGCTGATCCTGCCGGCGATCGTCGCGCTCGTCGCCTCGAACTTCCCTGCGGAGCGGCGTCCGGCCGCGTACGGGCTGGTCGCCGCGGCGGGCGCGGTGGCGGTCGCGGTCGGGCCGCTGATCGGCGGTTTCGCCACCACGTACTTCTCCTGGCGCTGGGTCTTCGCCGGCGAGGTGGTGCTCGTGCTCGTGATCCTCGTCCTCGCGCGGCGCATCGCCGACTCGCCGGCGACCGAGAGGCCGAAGCTCGATCTGGTCGGCGCGGCGCTCTCCGCGCTCGGCCTCGGGCTGTTCGTCTTCGGGATCCTCAAGTCGGGCGAGTGGGGCTGGATCCAGCCGCGGGAGGGCGGGCCGAGCTGGGGGACCCTCTCACCGGTGATCTGGCTGCTCCTCGGCGGTCTCTTGGTCCTCTGGGGCCTGTTCCGCTGGGAGGATCACGTCGAGGCCGGGGGAGGAGAGCCGCTCGTCCGCCGCGAGCTGTTCCGGAACCGGCAGCTCAACGGCGGCCTCACGATGTTCCTCTTCCAGTACCTCGTCCAGGCCGGGATCTTCTTCGTCGTGCCGCTCTACCTGTCGGTCGCGCTCGGGCTGTCGGCGATCGACACCGGAGTGCGGATCCTGCCGCTCTCGGTCACCCTGCTGGCAGCGGCGGTCGGCGTTCCCCGGATTTTCCCGCGGGCGTCGCCGAGACTGATCGTTCGCTGCGGCCTGCTCGCGCTTCTCGCCGGAACCGTCGTGCTGCTCGGCGCGCTCGATGTCGACTCCGGGGCGGAGATCGTGCTCGTGCCGCTACTCCTGATCGGGCTCGGGGTCGGCGCTCTCGCCTCTCAGCTCGGCGCCGTCACGGTCTCGGCGGTGCCCGACGACCAGGCCTCGGAGGTCGGCGGCGTCCAGAACACGATGACGAACCTCGGCGCGTCGATCGGGACGGCGCTCGCCGGTGCGATCCTCATCGCCACGCTGAGCACGACGTTCGCGGCGAACATCCAGTCGAGCGACGCGATCCCCGCCCGCGCCAAGTCCGAGGCGCAGGTGCAGCTCGCCGGCGGCGTCCCGTTCGTCTCCGATGCCGCTCTGAATTCGGCGCTCGAGGAGGCGCATGTGCGCTCGAACCAGGCCGAAGCCGCGGTCGCGGCGTACGAGGACGCCCGGATCGCCGGGCTCGAGTCCGCGCTCGCGGTGCTCGCGCTCGCCGCGGTCATCGCACTGTTCCTCGCCCAGAAGATCCCGACCGTGCAGCCGGGAGCGGCGGAAGCCTCGGTGTAGCGGGCACGCTCGCGCCCTTCGGCTGGGCACCCTGCGCCCGCGCGGTCGCGGCGGAAGAATCGCGGCATGTGCCGCTGGCTCGCGTACTACGGCAAGCCCATCCGGATGGACAAGGTGCTCTTCCAGGGGGAGTACTCGCTGATCGACCAGAGCCTCAAGTCGCGGCTCGGCGCCGAGCCGACGAACGGCGACGGGTTCGGAATCGGCTGGTATTCAGCCTCCGGCGAGCCCGGGGTCTTCAGGAGCACCGAGCCCGCCTGGAACAACCGCAACCTGCGCGAGATTGCGGGCCACGTCGAGTCGAATCTGTTCTTCGCGCACATCCGCGCCACCACGGGTACGCCCGTGCAGGAGACGAACTGCCATCCCTTTCACTACGGGAAGTGGCTCTGGATGCACAACGGGCTCATCGCCGACTGGCTCGAGCTCAAGCGCGACATCGTGCTGCAGGTCGCCCCGGCGCTCTACCCGCTGATCGAGGGTACGACCGACTCCGAGGTGCTGTTCTACCTCGCGCTCACACTAGGCCTCGAGGAAGACCCGCCGGGAGCCGTCGAGCGCGCGATCGGCCTCGTGGAGGAGATCGGGCATCGCCACGGCGTCAGGTACCCGTTCCAGGGCACGATCGCGACCACCAACGGCGAGCGGCTCTGGGCGTTCCGCTACTCGAGCGAGGGTCAGTCTCGCTCGCTGTACTTCTCGACCCGCTATGACACGCTCAAAGCGCTCTATCCGGACGACCCCCGGCTCGACGACTTCGACGAGGAGACGCGGATCGTCGTGTCCGAGCCTCTCGGCAACGTCGCGGGAGTCTGGAACCACGTCCCCGAGGCGATGTGGGGTGTCGTGCAGCCGGGGCAGGACGAGATGAGCACCTTCCGGCCGGCGGCGCCCGCCGCGGTCTGACAGCGATTACCCGTCGTCGTCCGCGTAGTCGTCGACCTGGTCGGCCGTCGAGGCGCGGTGAACGAGGTTTTCGATGCAGCCGCAGCAGTAGTGGATCCGCTGCGCTGCCGAGGGCGAGAGCACGGTGACCCAGCCGCGCTCGGCGGAGTCCTTCCTCTGGCGGCCGCATTCGACGCAACGCATGCCCTGGACGGTACGGCCGAGCCCGAGCGGCTCGGCTGGCCCAGGTTGACCAATTTCAGGCCGGCGCGGACGGCGGCTCGGGCGGGCGCAGAAGCCCCTCGCGGTGCGCCACGGCGAGCGCCTCGATCCGTGAGTGGGCATCGAGGGCGATCAGCAACCGGCGCACGTGGTTACGGACGGTCTCCCTGCTCAGGTGGAGCTCGTCGGCGATCTGCTCGGTGGAGCGACCGTGCGCGAGCAGGTGCAGCACCTCGTTCTGGCGGGGCGTCAGATGCGGATGGGGGCTCGGTGGAGCCTTGCGCTCGCGCTGCGGGACGAGGCCGAACACGCCCACGATCCGCCCTCCGTCGTAGAGCGGGACCGCGCTGATCTCGACCTGGATCCGCTCGCCGTCGGGGCCGAGCACGACGACCCTGCCCTCGGTCGACTTCTCCGTCCCGAGCAGCTTGCGCGTCAAGGACTCCTTCGCTTCGCGTCTCTGCTCGGGCGCGACCACGGAGGTCTGCTGGCGCCCGCGGACGTCGCCGACGAGCCGTTCGGCGGCAGGATTGATCCAGCGGATGATCCCGAACCGGTCGATCACATAACTCGGGACCTGCACGTCCTCGAGCGCGCGCTGCACGTCGCCGGGGATCTCGCCGCCGGGCGCCGCCTGTGCAGCTTCCGCGGGCCGAGCCATCATCCCGTGGAGATCAGCGTGTCGCCCGGCGCCGGTTCCGCCGGCGACTCGGCGTTTTCGGGGGCATTGCTCAGCGCTTTCGCGACCCGCACGGCGGCCGACACGAGCGGGGCAGCGAGCACGAGCCCGAGCATCCCGAACAGGCAGCCCGCGCCGATCGTGACCACGAGCACGACGAGCGGGTTGAGGTGGAGCGCGGAGCCCATCGCAAAAGGCTGGACGATGTTCTGGAGCAGGCCGTTCGCGAGGATCACGATGATCAGCATCGCCACCGCGGTGCCGGTTCCCTGCGCGCCGAGCGCGAGCAGGACGGCGAACGCACCCGCGACCACGGCGCCGATGTAGGGCACGTAGGCGGTGACGAAGGTGACGACCCCGATCGTCCCGGCGAGCGGCACGTCGAGGACGAGCGCGGCGAGGCCGACGACGACGCCGTTGAACCCGGCAACGAGCGTCACGCCGCGGAAGTAGCCCCGCAGCGAGGTGATCACGGAGCCGGTGATCGTGTGCGCCACGGGCTCGGGGAGGCCCACGTGCCGGTCGAGGGCCTTGCGCATCGTCGGGCCGTCCTTGAGCAGGAAGAACGTCCCGAGCGCGGCGAACGACATCCCGAACAGGAGCGAGGCGAGCCCGCGGATGCCGTGGACGAGGCCGTGCACGAGCGTCGAGATCATCTCCGGTGCCGCCTGCTTCGCCGTCGTCGTCGCCCCGGACGCGCTCGAGGAGTCGACGCCGGCGCTCTTCAGCCAGCTCTGGAGCCGGTCCGCGCCTGCCGCAGCCTCGGCCGCGATGTCGGCGCTCTGGCCGGTGATGCCGGCGACGACGATGACGAGAATGAGGACGGCCACCGCGGCGACGGCGAGCAGGACGATCGCCGCCGAGAGCGCGCGCGGCAGGTGACGGTCGAGCACCCGCACGAGCGGCATCGCCACGACCGCGACGATGAGGGCGCAGACCATCGGGCCGACGATCGTGTACGTCTCGGCGAGCAGCCAGATGAGCCCGATGACGAGCACGAGCAGGCCGACCAGCAGCCACGAGCTCCGGCCGAGATCTCGCAGCCAGCCCGGCGTCCTCAAGGAGTCCGGCAGACGCTCCCGGCCGGCTCCGTCGGTCTTCTGGCCCTCGCTGGCGTCCACCTCGGAATCGAGTCTCCTCGGAACCGACGCCCCGCGCCTCATCCCGCCGGGGTGAGGTCGCGCGGCGCTACGGCGACCTCTAGAGCCCCTCCCGCAGCGGGATCCGGCCCTCGTCCGCCGCCTTGCGCAGCGCCGCGTGGTCGCGCTCGTTCTGGTCTGCGTACGCGGCTGCGAACTCGGCCAGCGACCGGTCGAACGTCTCGCCCTTGCCGAGGTAGGAGGCGATCGCGATCCGGTCGCCCGAGCGGGCATGCGCGCGGGCGAGGACGAACCCGCAGACCTGGCCGTACAGCTCGAGCCCCTCGGGCAGGATCGTGTCGAGATCGACCGACGTCTTCCAGTCCCAGAGCTGGCGAACGTAGAAGTCGCGCTCGGCGCCGTCGAGCGTCTCCGTCGAGCGCAACCAGCCGAGAAAGATGTCGCTCGTCGCCTGCATCAACCGCTGGCCCGCGACGACCCGCTCGCCGTGGTTCTCGTAGACGCTCTTGCCGAGATACGGCTCGAGCACCGACGCCTGCGCCTCCTTGATCTGCAGGAAGAGCGGGTCGTTCGCGTCGCGGCCGAGCAGCAGCAGGATCCAGCAGCGCGTGCCGACGCTGCCGACGCCGACGACCTTGCGGGCGAGGTCGACCATCCGGAACTCCTCGAGCAGGTGGCGGCGGTCGGGCTGCAGCGTCCGGCGGTAGTCGCGGAACAGCCGGTGGATCAGGCTCTCGAGCCATTCGAACCGGATCCCTGCGTCCTGAGCCAGGTCCGAGGCCGGCACGATCAACGGGGGATCCGAGACGATGCGCGGCTCGCCGTCGACGAGGTGCGTCAGCTTCGCGAACGCCTTCATGCTGTCCTTGGTGCGCGCCTTCTCGGCCGCCTTGGCCACGCCGGCCGCCTGGCGCTTCGCCTGTTGCGCGCGCAGATTCCGCTCGATCGCCGCGACGTCGAGCTGCGCGTACCAGACGGCGAGGTTGCGCGCCCCGGCGAGCTTCCTCATCCATTCACGGTACGAGCGGGCGGCGGCGAGCACGGCCGCCGTCCGTTGCGCCCTCGTGAAGTCTCGGTCGCGTCCCGCGATCTCGAAGCTCGTCACGAGCCGCTTCACGTCCCATTCGAACGGGCCCGGGAGGGTCTCGTCGAAGTCGTTCAGGTCGAAGACGAGGGTGCGCTCGGCGGAGGCGTAGCCGCCGGCGTTGGAGA
>JAICLM010000218.1 GCA_025927435.1 Thermoleophilia bacterium
CGAGCACGAGGTCGAGGAGGGCGACGTGCCCGGCGCGGTCGTCGCCAGGGTCAACGCCTCGGCGCGGTTCATCCCCGAGCTGATCGCGGCGCTGCAGGACTCGTACTCGAAGTACGTGACGCGCGAAGGCATCCGGAACCTGCCCGAGGCGCCCGGTCATTCGGACGACGCCCCGGAAGCGGGCTGACGCTCTCCCTCGTCCCGTCGTACGCGGTGCTCTGCGCCGCGCAGGCCGCAACGGTCGCGGCGCCCGCGCGCCAGGCGCGCACGCACGGACGGAACTGGGCATGGGTCGCGGTCCCCGCGGCGCTGCTCGGGGCCGGCGTCCTGATCATCAACACCGTGCCGCAGGGGCCGCACTGGCTGGCGCGCCTCGCGACCTTCGGCACGCCGGCGCTCGCCGCCACGTATGGATTCTTCCGCGGCAGCCCGCGCTGGTGGCTGTGGCCGCCGGCCGCGGTCGGGCTCTGGTTCGCGGCGTGGCTCACGGACGGGCTCGTGCAGGACGCTGCGGGAACGGCGCTGATTGCGCTCGCGTGCCTCGCGGCCGCGTCGGCGATCGCCATGGCTGCACCGGCATGGTCCATTCGCGTCGGCCTCGTCGCGCTTGCGGCCCTCGACATCGTGCTCGTCTGGGGAACGCCGAGCGTGCAGAACGCGACGACCACGCTCGAGGGTGTCCCGAGCCCCGTCGCGGCGGGCTCGCCACTGCCGAGCCTGCAGCAGGCGATCTTCGGCTCGGCGCTCATGGGCTGGCTCGACCTCCTCGCCCCCGCGCTGCTCGGCGTGGTCGTGGCCGGGCGCCGGAGGCTCGGAGCGGCCGTGGTCACCGGGGCGGCCGCGGGACTCTGGGGACTGCTCCTGCTCACCACCTCGGAGGTCGCGGCGACGGTGCCGGTTCTCGCCGGGTTAGCGTTCGCCGCTGCCGATGCGCGTCGCAGTCGTCTCCGACATCCACTCGAACCTGCACGCGCTGGAGGCGGTCCTCGCGGAGATCGACGCGGAGACGCCTGACGAGCTCTGGTGCCTCGGCGATCTCGTGGGCTACGGGCCGCGGCCGAACGAGTGCTGCGCGACGATCGCGGAACGGGCGGATGTCTGCCTCGCGGGCAACCACGACCTCGCGGTGCGCGGGACGATCGACCTCGAGGAGTTCGGCGGGGAGGCGGCAGTCGCGGCGCGGTGGACGCGGGACGTGCTCGCGCCCGAGGCACAGGAGCTCCTCGTCCGGCTCGAGCCCGCCGGGTCGGCCCACGGCGTCTCCCTCTACCACGGCTCGGCGCGCGACCCGGTCTGGGAGTACGTGCTCAGCGACGAGGGTGCCCTGGCGACACTCGAGCTCACCGACTCGCCGCTCGTGCTCGTCGGCCACAGCCACGTCGCGCTCCAGGTCGTGCAATCCGACGACGCGGTCACCGGCGGCGTGGCGAAGGGCGGCACCGAGCTCGAGCTCGACGGAGTTCGAGCGCTCCTCAACCCCGGGTCGGTGGGACAGCCCCGCGACGGCGACCCGCGTGCTGCCTACCTCTTGCTCGACCTCGACGCGCGGCGCGTGCACTTCCGCCGCGTGGAGTACGACGTGAAGCTCACGCAGCGCGAGATACGCGACGCCGGCCTCCCCGAGATGCTCGCCGGCCGCTTGGAGCTCGGCCTCTGACCCGGGCGAGGAGCTGCGGCCAAGCCTGGCTCGAAACGCTCAAATCACGCAAGCACCAAAAGGCCGGAGGCTAAGCCAGCCGCGCCAGCGGCGGCTTGGCTGCAGGCCGGACCGCGCTCGCGCCGGCCTCTGCCGCGCGCGAGCGCACGACAGCAGCCTCCCACCAAAAGAAGCCCCAAGAAAAACAGCACGAAGCGGGTCGGAAACCGCGCTTTCCGGCCCGCGCAGTTCCGTTCTCCCCGGTCGAAGAGCGCAGCTCTTCGACCGGTCTAAGCGGCGGGTAGCGCGGGCGGCGCGAGAACGGGCACGGGCGCCAGGGTGGCCGGGGCCGCGACCGCGGGAGCCTCGCGCTCCTCGAAGACCTCGATCCCCTCGCGGGCGAGCGACAGCTGGACGTCCTCGCGGGCCTTCCAGATCCGCCACTTGACGGTGGCGAGCGTCACCTCGAGCGAGTCGGCGATCTCGGTGTAGGAGAGCCCCACCACGTCGCGCAGGAGGAGCGCCATCTTCAGGTCGACGTTCAGCGCCTCGACCGCCCGCCACACCGCGTCGATCGCCTCGAGCCGCTCGAAGGGGGCGTCGAGGACCTCGAGCGGGGGGATGTCGTCGAGATCCACCACCGCGCGCGGGCGCCGCTCGGTCGCGCGCAACTCGTCGAGCACGCGGTTCTTCGTCACCTGGAACAGCCAGGTCGTGAACTTCGATCGCAGCGAGAAGCGAGGCAGGCCCTGGAAGACACGGAGGAAGACCTCCTGCGTCAGGTCCTCGGCGAGCGAGCGGTCGCCGACCATGCGCAGGACGTAGTTGTAGACCGGGATCTGATAGGCGCGGACGATGATCGAGAAGGCTCGTTCATCGCCCCGCTGCGCCTTCCGCAATACGCCGTGATCAGGCTGGGGCAGCGACAAGGTGCCGCAGTATAGACCGAAAATTCACGGGATTTGTACGAGATTTTTGCCGACCATCGCAGTTGACCCATCCAGGCCAAGGAGCGCCAGGATCGTCGGAGCCACGTCCCCGAGCTCGCCGTCTCGCAAACGCGCCTCCGGGGCGGTCAGGATCGCCGGCACGGGGTTCGTCGTATGGGCCGTGTGTGGGCTTCCGTCCTCCTGGATGAGGGTCTCGGCGTTGCCGTGGTCGGCGATCACGAGCGAGACACCGCCGGCGCGCTTTACCGCCTCCACGACCCGTCCCAGGCACTCGTCGGTCGTCTCCACCGCCTGCACAACGGCGGGGATGACGCCCGTGTGGCCCACCATGTCAGGGTTCGCGAAGTTGACGACGACGAAGCCGTAACCGTTCGCTTCGATCGCCTGGACGACGCGCTCCGCGAGCTCCGGCGCCGACATCTCCGGCTTGTGGTCGTAGCTGGGCACGTCGCGCGGCGAAGCGACGAGGATCCGGTCCTCGCGGGCGAACGGCTCTTCGCGGCCACCGTCGAGGAAGTACGTGACGTGCGCGTACTTCTCCGTCTCCGCCGCGTGGAGCTGCCGGACGCCGTGGGCGGCGAGCACCTCCGCGAGCGTGTCCTCGACCACGTGCTCGGCAAAGGCAACGGGAAAGTCGAAGTCGTCGCGGTAGCACGTCATCGTCGTCAGGTCGACGCCGAGCTCCCCGAGCTTCTCCGAAAGCTGCCGGGCGCGATCCGGACGGAAGTTGAAGAAGACCGCGGTGTCGCGCGCAGGATCGAGGCGCGGCCGGCCGTCGATCACGACGGGCTCGATGAACTCGTCGGTGGTCCCCCGGTCGTAGCTCGCCTGCACGGCCGCGACGGGGTCGTCCGCGTGCGCGCCCTCCCCGCTCACGATCGCGCGCAAGGCACGGTCGGTGCGATCCCAGCGCTTGTCGCGGTCCATCGCGTAGTACCGCCCGGCGACCGTGGCGATGCGGTCGACGGGCAGCTCGGCGAGGTCGTGCACCGCCGAGTGCGGCGACACGTCGCGCCCGTCGGTGAAAACGTGGATCCAGGTCTTCTCCGGCGCAAACTTCAGCAGCGCCCGGAGATGCTCGATGTGCGAGTGGACACCGCCGTGTGAGACGAGCCCCAGAAGGTGGACGTTCTTCCCGCGCTCGAAGGCTCCGCGGAGCGCCTCGTTCTGGAACAGCTCGCCGGACTCGATCGCCCGGCTCACACGGACGAGATCCTGGAAGAGGATGCGGCCCGAGCCGATCGTC
>JAICLM010000163.1 GCA_025927435.1 Thermoleophilia bacterium
GTTGGCGGGCAGGATCGTGTTCAGCGCGACCGAGACGGAGTAGCCCGCGAGGATGTCGCGCCACTTCGTCCGCTCCGGGTAGGCGAACCGGAGGATCGAGTACCAGGCGAACGCCGTCGCGCTGGTCTGCAGGACCATGCAGGCGATCGCCGCGATCAGCGAGGCGACCGAGATCGACGTGACCGTGTCCCAGAGGTTGTGGAACCAGCCGCTGAGGTCCCAGCCCAGCAGGTTCGCGACGGCGCCGATGAAGAACACCAGCACCGCGTAGAAGACGAGCCGGCGCCACAGCGGCCGTGGGCGCGTCACGGGAGTCGGTGCTTCCTGCGCGGCGGCGGTCATGCCGCGAGCTCCGCGACGTGATCGAGGGCGTCGACGAGGTTGTGCGTGTCCACCAGCTCGACGGGGACGCCGTAGTCCTGGAGACCGACTGCCTGCTCCGCCGCGCCCGGGAAGCCGAGCGGCACGAACAGCCGGCTCGGGTACGCGCGGGCCGCCCGCCAGCCCCGCTCGCACTCGAGCACCTCACCCCACAGGGAGACCGTGCCCATGACGAACAGGCAGCCCGGAGGCAGGCCGCCGTCGATCGCCAGCTTCCTGCGGATCAGCTCGAAGGGCGCGCCGTAGATGCCGCAGGTGCACATCTCGGTCGGAGCCGCATGCCGGGGGCGACGCGGCAGTCGCAGCCGCTGCGCCTCGCAGCGAGCCTCGAGGGGAGCTCCGACGGGCCAGAAGGAGAAGCGGTAGAGGCTCCGCAGGCGCGGGGCCGCGTCGAGGGGCTCGACCTCCCACAGCCGCCAGGCGCGCACCGGATCCATGTAGTCGGGCGCGAGCGCCAACTCCGGGGTCGTCGGGGCCGGTTCGTACGACTTTCGCCAGCGCATCGGGAGCAGCTTTGCGCCGGTCGCGGCCCGGCGCTTCATACCGGACGGGTGAAACGCACGCCCCGCTTCACCCGAGCAGGACGATGCGCGGACCGGGCCTTCCGGCGAGCCTGGGGCCATGACCGGCCTCGCCCCGGCCCGCCCGGCGCGTCTCGACCGCCCCAGGCTGGGGCGGATGCGGGCAACCCACAGCTACTGGGCCGTGCTCGCCGCGATCTTCGTCTGCTTCTTCCTCGCCGCGCTCCTGCCGGACACGGCCTGGGGGCTCAGCCTCGTCGTGCTCGTCCAGAGCGTGACTCTGCTCGTGGCGATCTGGACCGCGGGCTGGGGCATGACGGAGCGCGGCATCCCCTTCGCGATCGCCGCCGGCGCGGGCATCGCGGCCGCGATCAACTTCTTCTGGCAGGGCGAGGCGCTGACAGTCGCGATCGGCCTCGCCGCCGGCCTGCTCACGATCACCATCGCCTTCGTCATCGCCATGGGCGCCGTCGCGCAGAACGAGGTGAACTCACGTTCGGTCGCGGGCGCGATCTGCGTCTACATGCTCTTCGGACTGCTGTTCATGTTCCTCTACGGCATCCTGGCGCTGGTCGGCCACGGGCCGTTCTTCGCTCAGGGGACGGACGGGACCCGCCCGCTGCGTCTCTACTTCAGCTTCGTCACGCTCGCCACGCTCGGCTACGGCGACTACACGCCGACGGGGAACTTCGGCCACGCGCTGGCCGTGCTCGAGGCACTGATCGGCCAGCTCTATCTCGTCACGGTCGTGGCGGTCGTCGTCACGCGGCTCGGCAGGCCCGGGCGAAAGATGCTCATCCGCGAAAAGGAGAGTGAGATCGATGGCCCTCAAACATGAAGTGCAGGAGTTGCGACAGGCGGCCGACCTCCTGGTGGCGCCGCTCTACTCGCTCGAGGCAGAGCGCATCCCACGGCACACGCTGGTCGAGAACGAGATGCCGCCGGACGTCGCGTACCAGATCGTCCACGACGAGCTGATGCTCGACGGCAACGCGCGCCTCAACGTCGCGACCTTCGTCTCGACGTGGATGGAGCCGCAGGCCGAGCGCCTGATGGCCGAGTGCCTGGACAAGAACATGATCGACAAGGACGAGTACCCGCAGACGGCTGCGCTCGAGACCCGGTGCGTGAACATCCTCGCCGACCTCTGGCACGCGCCCCGCCAGGAGGAGGCCACGGGCTGCTCGACGACCGGCTCGAGCGAGGCGGCCATGCTCGCCGGGCTCGCCCTCAAGCGGCGCTGGCGGAACCAGCGGCTGGCCGACGGGATGCCCGCCGACAGGCCGAACATCGTGATGGGCGCGAACGTCCAGGTGTGCTGGGAGAAGTTCGCCAATTACTGGGACGTCGAGATGCGGCTCGTGCCCATGGAGGGCGAGACGTACCACCTCACGCCGGACAGGGCAGTGGGACAGTGCGATGAGAACACGATCGCCGTCGTTGCCGTGCTCGGCTCGACCTTCGACGGGTCGTACGAGCCGGTCGCCGACATCTGCGCGGCGCTCGACGCGTTCGAGCAGGACAGCGGGATCGACGTGCCGGTGCACGTCGACGGCGCCTCGGGCGGGATGGTCGCGCCGTTCATCGACCCTGACCTCGTCTGGGACTTCCGCCTGCCGCGCGTCGCGTCGATCAATACCTCGGGGCACAAGTACGGGCTCGTCTACCCGGGTGTCGGCTGGATCGTCTGGCGCGACGTCGACGCGCTCCCCGACGAGCTCATCTTTCGGGTCAACTACCTCGGCGACACGATGCCCACCTTTGCACTCAACTTCTCCCGTCCGGGCGCGCAGGTCGTCGCGCAGTACTACAACTTCCTGCGGCTCGGCTTCGAGGGGTACCGGCGCGTTCAGCAGTACGCCCGGGACGTGGCGACCGGTCTCGCGGCGCGGCTCGACGAGCTCGGGCCGTTCGACCTCCTGACCCGCGGCGACGAGCTGCCGGTCTTCGCGTTCGCGCTGAAGCCCGAGGTGGACAACTACAGCGTCTTCGATCTCTCGCTCGCGCTGCGCGAGCGCGGCTGGCAGGTGCCGGCGTACACGTTCCCCGAGAACCGCACCGACCTCGCCGCCCTGCGCGTGGTCGTGCGGCGCGGTTTCACGCACGACATGGCCGATCTGCTCGTCGCGGACGTGAAGCGGCAGCTGTCCCGGCTCGAGAAACAGCCGGAACCGACCCACGATGCATCCAGCGCGACCGCATTCGCCCATTAGGCATGTCCACCCCTACGCACACGCACGACGACGCGCCGCCGGGGGGCGGGCTCGTGCTCGTTGCCCTGATCCTCGTCGCAGCCGTCGCGAACCTGAACCTGTCGGTTGCGAACGTCGCCCTGCCGTCGATCGGAGAGCACTTCGACTCGAGCCAGACGACGCTCGACCTGATAGCCGTCGGCTACTCGCTCGGCCTGGCGTGCTCGGTGCTCTGGCTCGGCGCCCTCGGCGACCGCTACGGGCGCAAGCTGATGCTGATCTCGGGCACCGCGCTCGCGATCCCCTTCTCCCTGCTGGCCGCCTGGGCTCCGAGCGACACGGTGCTCTTCGCGGCGCGGGTCGGGGGCGGCTTCGCGGCGGGCATGGCCTTCCCGACCACGCTGGCGCTGATCACCGCGCTCTGGTCGGGACCGGCCCGGACGCGCTCGATCGCGCTCTGGTCGGGTCTCGGCGGCGCGATCGCCGCACTCGGCCCTCTCGCCTCCGGACTCCTGCTGGAGCACTTCTGGTGGGGCTCGGTCTTCCTGCTGACACTGCCGCTCGCCGTCGTCGCTCTCGCGCTGGCGTGGCGCCTCGTGCCGGCCCACGTCAACGAGAGCACGGAGCAGGTCGACAACCTCGGCGGGATCCTCTCTCTCGTGCTCGTCGGCGCGCTGATCCTCGGGATCAACTTCGCCCCGGTCCCGAACGCCGGCCGGCTCACGCTCGTGCTCGCGGGCATCGCGCTCCTGGCGCTCGCACTCTTCTTCCTGCGGCAGCGGCGCGCGCCGAACCCGCTCTACGACCTCGAGGTGGCGGCCCGGCCGCCGTTCTGGGTGGCCGCCTGCGCCGGGGTGATCGTCTTCGGCTCGCTCATGGCGGCGATGTTCGTCGGCCAGCAGTTCCTGCAGAACGTGCTGGGCTACTCGACGCTCGAAGCGGGGCTGTCGATCCTGCCCGCGGCGGCGTTCATGGTGGTCGTCGCGCCGCGCTCGGCGAAGATCGTCGACGCGCGGGGAGCCCGGTTCACGCTTCTCTTCGGCTATGTGTTCGTGCTGCTCGGCTTCCTCGCGATGCTCCTGCTCTGGAAGGACGGCATCCCGTACTGGAAGGTCGCGCTCGGCTACTCGCTCGTCGGGATCGGGGTCGGGCTCGCCGGCACCCCGGCCTCGCACTCGCTCACCGGAAGCGTCCCGGTGAAGCGCGCCGGCATGGCGTCGGGCACCGCCGACCTGCAGCGCGACCTCGGGGGCGCCATCATGCAGTCGATCCTCGGCGCGCTCCTGACCGCGGGTTACGCGGCCGCCGCAGGCACGCAGATCGCCGCCTCGGGCCGCAACGTCACCGACCACGTCCAGGGCGAGCTGACGAAGTCGTTCGCCGGCGCCGAGGCCGTCGCGCAGCAGTACCCGCAGTTCGCAGGCCAGATCACGGCGGGCGCGAAGACGGCGTTCCTGCAGGGCGACCAGTGGGCGTATCTCGCGGGGATCGTCGCCGTCCTGCTCGGCGCCGCCGTCGTCGCCTTCTGCTTCCCCCGCGCCGAGGAGGAGCGCCGGCTACTCACCCGCTACCACGAAGAGGACGCCGCCGCCGCAGCAGCGGAGGAGCCACCGCCCGGCGCACACGCCCCGGCGTCGGCCTGAGGCCGCGAAAGGAGATCCCATGACCGTTGTCGACGAGACGACCGAAGAGACCGCTTCGGCCCCGGCGGTCGCGCATTTCACTGCCGCCGAGCGCGCCGCCCGCGGGCGCTCCGCTCGCGCGGAGTGCCCTCGCTCGAGCCACGCCGGCTTCGAGCTCGCGGCCGGTCGCGACCCGGTGGCGATCCTCGAGGCGCAGGCGCCGTCGCGGGTGCCCGAGCTCGTCCCCGTCCGCTACGGCCGCATGCTCGTCTCACCGTTCACGTTCTATCGCGGCGCGGCCGCGGTCATGGCTCACGACCTAGCGCCCACGCCTCGCGCCGGACTGAACGTCCAGCTCTGCGGCGACGCGCACCTCTCCAACGCCGGCGGCTACGCCTCCGCCGAGCGCACCCTCGTCTTCGACCTGAACGACTTCGACGAGACCCTCCCGGGCCCGTTCGAATGGGACGTGAAGCGGCTCGTGACGAGCTTCGAGATCGCGGGACGCGACCGA
>JAICLM010000013.1 GCA_025927435.1 Thermoleophilia bacterium
GCGCGAGCTCGAGCGCCGCTACGACGACTGGCAGCGGCTGCACACGAACCGCTAGAGCCCGGGGCGCTGCTCGCGGAAGTTTTGTGCCGCCTCGATGGCGGCGCCGAGATTCAGGCCCTTGTCCTTCGCCTGCTTGATCAGCATCACGGTCTCGAGGGCGTCGATGTCGTAGATCCGCTGCTTCTTGCCCTTCGTGGGGATCTGCGCCTTGTTCGTCCAGTAGTCGAGCTGCATCTTCGAGATCCCGGCGATCTGGCAGACCTGGCCGAGGTACAACTCGACCTTGTCGAGGTGCTCCGCAAGATTGATCGGTTCGAGAAGATCGACCTGCCGGCTGACTGCCATCACGCCCTCGCCGCGTCGCTGAACCCCAAGCGACAGTTATAGAGGGCAGGCGGGACTTTTGGAAGGGGCTGCGGTCAACCAGCGCTCGGCTGCTCGCCGGCGGGCTCCGCGTCGCCGTTCGTCTCCTCGGACTCGACAACGGGCGCGAGCGCCGAGACCGTCTCGTCGTCACCGCGCAGCCGCATCACGATCACGCCCTGGGTCGAGCGGCCGAGCCGCTTGAACTCCTCCACCGGGATGCGGATTACCGTGCCGGCGGTCGAGATGAGCATCACCTGGTAGCCGTCGCGCACGACGCGCGAGCCGATGAGGTGCCCCCGCGCCTCGTTCAGCTGCACGGTCTTGACGCCCATGCCCCCGCGGCCCTTGACCGGGTACTCGGAGACGCGGGTGCGCTTGCCGAATCCGTTCTCGGTCACGATGAGGAGGTCGGCGTCGTCCTCTGCGATGTTGATCGAGATCACCTCGTCGCCCTTGCGGAGCTTCATGCCGGCGACGCCCGACGTGTCACGGCCCATCGACCGGACGTCGGTCTCGTGGAAGCGGATCGCCTGGCCCTTCGCCGAGACCATCAGGATGTCGTCCTCGCCCGAGGAGTGGCGGACGCCGACGAGCTCGTCGCCGTCGCGCATCTTGATCGCGATGATCCCGTCGGCCTTGAGCGGCGTGTTGTACGCGGCGAGCTCGGTCTTCTTCACGACGCCGTTCTTCGTGGCGAAGACGAGGTACTTCGCCTCCTCGAAGTCGCGCGTCTGGATCACCGCGCGGACCTGCTCCTCCTGTCGGAACGGGAGGAGGTTGACGATCGCGCGGCCTTTCGACTGGCGCGAACCGAGCGGCAGCTCATGCACCTTGAGCCGGTAGACCTTGCCGACGTTCGTGAAGAAGAGGATGTAGTCGTGCGTCGAGGCGACGAAGAGGTGCTCGATGTAGTCGTCCTCCTTCAGCTCCATCCCCATCACGCCGACCCCGCCGCGCCGCTGCTCGCGGTAGGTGGTCACGGGTAGCCGCTTGATGTAGCCGGAGCGGGTGATCGCGATGACCATGTCCTCTTCTGCGATCAGGTCCTCGAGCTCGAGCTCCTCCTCGGCGGCGACGATCTCGGTGCGGCGGTCGTCGGCGCGGCCGTAGATCTGCTTGATCTCGAGCAGCTCGTCGCGGATGAGGCCGTCGATTTTCGCCGGATCGCCGAGGATGTCGCGCAGCTCGGCGATTCTCTCCTGCAGGTCCTTGTGCTCGGCCTCGACCTCTTTGCGCGCGAGGCCGGTGAGCCGGGAGAGCCGCATCTCGAGAATCGCCTCGGCCTGGATCTCGGACAGCTCGAACTGCGCCATCAGCTGCTCGCGCGCCTCGTCGCGGTCGGCGGCAGCGCGGATCAGCGCCACGATCGCGTCGATGTTGTCGAGCGCGATGAGGTAGCCCTGCAGGACGTGTGCGCGCGCCTCCGCCTTGCGCAACTCGTCCTTCGAGCGGCGGGTGACGACCTCGCGCTGGAACTCGAGGTAGTGGCGGACGAGCTCGAGCAGCGAGAGCGTGCGCGGCACGCCGTCAACCAGCGCGACGGCGTTGTAGCCGAACGTCGACTGCAGCGGCGTGTGCTTGAACAGCTTGTTCAGCGCGACCTGCGGCACGGCATCGCGCTTCAGCTCGATCTGGATCCGCATGCCGGTGCGGTCGGAGTGATCGGCGAGGTCCGAAACCTCGGTGAGCACCTTGTCGCGGACGAGATCGGCGATCTTCACGATCACGCCGGTCTCGCCGCCCTTCTTGACGCCGTACGGCAGCTCGGTGACGACGACCGCCGACCTCCCGCCTCGCAGCTCCTCGATGTGCGCACGGGCGCGCATGACGATGCGCCCCCGGCCGGTGCGGTAGGCATCGCGGATGCCGCTGCGGCCGACGACGAACGCCCCGGTCGGAAAGTCCGGGCCCTTGACGTGCTTCATCAGCCCGTCGACCGAGATGTCCGGTTCGTCGATCATCGCGATCACGGCGTCGATCGTTTCGCCGAGGTGGTGCGGCGGCATGTTCGTCGCCATCCCGACCGCGATTCCGGTCGAGCCGTTGACGAGCAGGTTCGGGAAGCGCGACGGCAGCACCGACGGCTGCCGGCGCGACTCGTCGTAGTTCGGCTCGAAATCGACCGTGTTCGCATCGATGTCGCGCAGCAGCTCGGTCGCGATCCGCGCGAGGCGGGCCTCGGTGTACCGCATCGCGGCCGGCGGATCGTCGTCGATCGATCCGAAGTTCCCCTGGCCGTCCACGAGCGGGTAGCGCAGCGAGAACGGCTGCGCCATCCGGACGAGCGTGTCGTAGATGGCCGAGTCGCCGTGCGGGTGGTAGTTCGCCATCACGGCGCCGACCGTCGAAGCGGACTTCTTGTACGGCCGGTTCGGCTGGAGGCCGGCCTCGTGCATCCCGTACAGGACGCGCCGGTGCACCGGCTTCAGGCCGTCGCGTACGTCGGGCAGGGCGCGTGAGACGATGACCGACATCGCGTAGTCGAGGAAGCTCGAGCGCATCTCCTGCTCGAGCTCGCGCGGCTCGATGCGGCCCGGTCCTAGCGCGCCGGTGTCCACCTCAGACATCGAGGAAGGCGTCCTTGGCGTTCTCCTCGATGAAGATGCGGCGCGGCTCGACCTGGTCGCCCATCAGCATCGAGAAGAGCTGGTCGGCTGCGCTCGCGTCGTCGACGTCGACCCGCACGAGCAGACGCTTCGCGGGGTCCATCGTCGTCTCCCACAGCTGCTCGGGGTTCATCTCCCCGAGGCCCTTGTAACGGGAGAGCTGCGTTCCGACCTCCTTCGCCAGCTCGAGCGCGTCGTGCCGGAGCTCGGCGAACGTCTGCGGCGCGGCCGTGTGCCTGCCGAGGGCGACCGAGAACGGCGGCGGGCCGACGAGCTCGACGAGCTTCTCGTAGGCGCGGCGCAGGTTCGCGTAGATCGGGGACGCCAGCAGCTCGGCCGAGAGACCCACGGTCTGCGCAGCCGATGTCTCCTCCTCCACCACCTTCACCCGAAGGCCGTTCTCGTCCCGCTCCAGGACGGAGAGCCTGTAGCCGTTCGGGGGCAGCGCGGCGATCGCCTTTTCGGCGGCGGCCGGTGTCGTGACGTCGAGCTCGACGAGCCTGTGCGAGGTGACAAGCTCGGCGGCGTGGTGCCCGAAGTCGGCGCGCAGCCGCGCGGACCAGCCCTCGAACTCGGCGAGCGCGCCCGTGAAGCGCTTCCAGCGAGCCTCGGTCAGCTTGACCTCGCTGCCGCCGCGATCGCGTACCTCGAGCTCTCCGAAGCGCTCGCGGACGAGCAGCTCCTCGAGCTGGGAATCCTTCTCGAAGTAGAACTCCTGGTTACCGAGCTTCACCTTGTAGAGCGGCGGCACTGCGATGTGGACGTGGCCGTACTCGAACAGCTCCCTCATGTGCCGGTAGAGGAAGGTGAGGACGAGCGTCCGGATGTGGGAGCCGTCGACGTCGGCGTCGGTCATGACGATGATCCGGTGGTACCGGAGCCCCTCGATGTCGAACTCGTCGCCGATCCCGGTGCCGATCGCGGTGATCATGGCCTGGATCTCGTTGTTCGAGAGCACCTTGTTGATGCGGTTCTTCTCGCTGTTGATGATCTTCCCCCGGAGCGGGAGGATCGCCTGGTAGGTGCGGTCGCGTCCGGTCTTCGCGGAGCCGCCGGCCGAGTCGCCCTCGACGATGAAGAGCTCCGCGAGCGAGGGATCGCGGATCGAGCAGTCGGCGAGCTTGCCCGGCAGCGAGGAGCCGTCGAGCGCCGACTTGCGCCGCGTCAGCTCACGCGCCTGGCGTGCCGCGAGCCGGGCGCGCATCGCCGCGATCGCCTTGTTGCAGATCGCGCGCGCGTCCTGGGGGTTCTCCTCGAGGAACCGCGAGAGAGAAGCGTTGACCGTCGTCTGAACGAGACCCTCGATGCCCGGATTGCCGAGCTTCGTCTTCGTCTGCCCCTCGAACTGCGGATTGCGCAGCTTGACCGAGACGACGGCGGCGAGCCCCTCACGGACATCCTCGCCGTCGAGGCTCTCCTTCTCCTTCAGGAGCTTGAGCTCGGTGGCCTTCGCATTGAGCGTGCGAGTCAGCGCGCTGCGGAAACCGGACAGATGCGTGCCGCCCTCGACGGTGTTGATGTTGTTGGCGAAGGTGAAGACCGACTCCTGATACGAGGAGTTCCACTGCATCGCCACCTCGACCGTCCCCTGGTCGGTCTCGCCCTCGAAGTAGACGATGTGCTTGTGGATCGCGTCCTTCGCCTCGTTGATGTACGAGACGAAGTCGCGGATCCCGCCCTCGTAGTGGAACTCGACGGTCTTCCCGTCCGCGCGCTCGTCGACGAGCTTGATGTGGAGCCCCTTCGTGAGGAACGCGGTCTCGCGCAGGCGCTGCGTGATGGTCGCGGCCTCGACGTCGAGCTCCTCGAAGATCTCGGAATCGGGCAGGAAGGTGATCGTCGTGCCGCTGGGCTCGCCCTTCGCCATCTTCCCGACGAGCTCCATCTCGCCGATCGGCTCGCCCCGCTCGAACTCCTGGCGGTGGATCTTGCCGTCGCGGCGCACCTCGGCGACCAGCCGCTCGGAAAGCGCGTTCACAACCGAGACGCCGACTCCGTGCAGCCCGCCCGAGACCTTGTAGCCCTCGCCGCCGAACTTCCCGCCTGCGTGGAGCTTCGTGAGGACGACGGTCAGCGCAGGGAGCCCCTGATCCTTCATCACGTCCACGGGAATGCCCGAGCCCCAGTCCTGGACCGTGACGGAGTTGTCCGGATGGAGCGTGACCTCGATGCGGTCGTTGCGCCCCTGGAGCGCCTCGTCGACGGAGTTGTCGACCACCTCGTAGATGAGGTGATGGAGGCCGCGGAGGCCTGTCGAGCCGATGTACATCCCCGGGCGAAGCCGGACCGGCTCGAGTCCTTCGAGGACGGTGATGTCCCTAGCGGTGTAGTCCGTTTCAGTCATGAAAAAAGCCCTGCAAATTCCGCATTTGCGGGCACGAGAAAGTGTATCAGACGGGCCGGTCGTGCGGCGACCGTGCCAGCGCCGCTTTTATGGCTTTCGCAACAGATTCGCGCAGGTTCGGATCCACGATCTCGGCGGTCAGCTCGTCCGCCTCGCGTGCCTGCTCCAGGGAGGCCTCGGCCGGCGGCGCCGGGATCGGTTCGGGCGTCGTGTCCGGCAGCGGCCCGGGGGTGAACCTGAGCCTCGGCCGGCCGGGCAGCCGTTCCGAGATCTCGGCCGCGCGCTGGGTGAGCTCGAAGCCCCAGATCGCGTCGCGGACGTGCACCACGAGCGTCCCGTCGGGCTGGGTCCTCGCCGGCCATGCGTGGCGCGCGATCTCCTCGCCCACGGCGCCAGGCCAGGCCGCAACTGCGTCGCCGGCGGCTCCGCTGTCGGCCCCCACGCGGCTCAGTTCCGCCCGGATCTGATCACGGAGAGGCTCCATCACGCGGCCGCCTCGAGCACGCTGCCCGGCGTCACCTCGAGCAGCTGATCCGGAGTCGCAGGCAGCATCGCGGCGTCGGTGGCCGTGACGAGCGCCTGGCCGGCACTGCGCACGCGGGCGGCGAGGATCCTGCGGCGGCCGGGATCGAGCTCCGACAGCACGTCGTCGAGCAAGAGGAGCGGCGGCACGCCCGTCCGGTCGGCGATCGTCTCGGCCTCCGCGAGCAGCAGGGCGAGAAGCGCGAGCCGCTGCTCACCCTGGGAGCCGAAGCTGCGCAGGTCCCGCCCGGCGGCGGCGATCACGACGTCGTCGAGGTGTGGCCCGAGCGAGGTGACGCCGCGCTCGAGATCGCGGTCGAGCACCCCGGCCAGCCCTGCCGCGGTCGGCGGCTCGCCGTCGTAGCGGAGCGATACGGCGCCGAGCCCGAACTCGTCGGCGCGGGAGCCGACCAAGGGCTCGAGCAGCGCGAGCGCCTCGAGGCGAGCACTGACGAGCTCCGCCCCGAGAGCGGCGACTCGCTCGGTCCACGGCTCGACCGCGTCGCGGCTCGAAGCGCCGGCGGCCACACGCCGCAGCGCCGCGTTCCTCTGTGCCACCGCAGCGCCGTACTCCGCCGGCAGCGCAGCACGCGCCGGCGCGAAGCGGCCGAGGACGCGGTCGAAGTACGCGCGCCGTGCGGCCGGCGGCCCTTTCACGACTCCGAGCCGGTCCGGTGTGAAGACGAGCGTCGAGACGAGGCTCCGCAGCTGCTCCGCCGCCCGGAGCGGGGCGCCGTTGAGGCCGGCGCGCTTCCCCTCTCCCTTCCGCACCGTCACCTCGAGCTCCAGCCCGACCTCGCCACGCCGGCCGGCAACAGCCGCCCGGGCTCCCTCAGCCCCGAACCGCACGACCTGCGAGTCGGTGCGCGTCCGCGGAGAGAACCCCTGCGTCGCCATGTGAGCGGCCTCGAGCAGGTTCGTCTTTCCCACGCCGTTCGGGCCCACGACGAGGACGAGCCCGGGTTGCAGTGCCAATTCGAGCCGCTCGTAGGAGCGAAAGTCGCGGAGCGTGGCGGTCTCGACGATCAGCCGGGTAGGCGGATCGGCATGACGAGGTACGTGAAGTCGTCGGCCTCGTCGGTCAGGATCGCCGGGCGGAGAGGGCTGATGAGCTTGAGCTTCACGTCGTCGCCCTCGACCGACTCGAGCCCCTCCTTCAGGAACTCTGCGTTGAAGCCGATGTCGAGCGGCTCACCGCTGTAGGCGACAGGCATCGACTCCTGTGACTCACCGACCTCGTGCGTCCGCGCCACGACCGTGAGCTCGCCGTCGCCGAAGCGCAGCTGGAGCGGAGTCGCGCGCTGGATCATCACCGCGGCGCGTCGCACGACATCCAGCAGCTCGGCGCGCGAGATCGTCAGCTCGTGCTCGAAGGACTCCGGCAGGAGCTGGCGGTAGTTCGGGAACTGCCCGTCGATGCGGCGGGTCGTGAGCCAGACCCCTCCGACCGAGAAGAGCACCTGGTTCTCCTGCACGCCCACCGAGATCTCATCCCCATCGCCGGGAATGCGCGAGAGCTCCTGCAGGGCGCGACTCGGGACGATGGCCTCGAGCTCGGGAGCGGACGAGGTGAGCGACGTCTCTTTCACCGCGAGGCGATACGAGTCGGTGGCCGCCATCACGAGCTTGTCGCCGGCGAACTGTACGAGAACGCCGGTGAGCACCGGGCGCGCCTCGTCGCGGGAGGACGCGCGCGCGACCCGGCCGATCGTCGCGAGCAGCGCCTCACGGTCCACCGTGAACGTCTCCGCCTCGGTGAGCTCCGGCAGCCGCGGAAAGTCCTCGGCGTTGTACGTGTGCAGGGTGTAGCTCGCGCTCCCCGAAGCCATGTGGACGACCGACTCGGCAGCGCGATGCTCGATCGTGACGTCGCCTCCCGGCAGGAGCCGCGCGATGTCCACGAGCGTGCGGCCCGGCAGCACGACCGCGCCGTCTCCCTCCACCCGCGCCGGCACGGCGGCTCGGAGGGAAAGCTCCATGTCGGTCGCCGCGAGGCGCAGCTCATCGCCGACACCCTCGAGCAGGATCCCGGACAGGATCTGGATCGCCGTGCGGCTCGACACGGCGCGGCCGACCAGCGTCAGACCCTGCACGAGCTCGTCCTTCGCGCAGGTAATCCTCAACCCGGCACCGACTGCGATGTCACTCTCGATCATCTATGGATTCTCGTAGAAGTCATAGGGAGTGTGGACGACGGGGAAGACGTGCCCGCGGTCGCTTCCTTCCTGCGGTTCGCGTGTGGAGCTTCATTGTGGACGATCCGGAGGGTCCCACAGGCAGGAAGCGTCAGCGTGCCTGCTTCACACGTGCGGTGAGCTCTTGCACGAGGTTGTACACAGACCTGTCCTCACGGATCAGGCGGGAGATCTTCGAGGTCGCGTGGATGACCGTCGTGTGGTCGCGGCCGCCGAACTCCTTGCCGATCCGCGGTAGCGACGAGTCGGTGAGCTCGCGAGAGAGATACATCGCCACCTGGCGGGGATAGACGATGTTCTGGGAGCGCTTCTCGCCGCAGAGCTCGTCGAGCGTCAACTCGAACCGCTCGGCGACGAGATCCTGGATCCGCTTGATCGACACCTCCGCGGCCTCGCCCTGAGGGAACACGTCGCGCAGCACGTCCTGGGCGAGCTCGACGGTCATCGGCCTCCCGGTGAGGGACGAGAACGCGACGACGCGGGTCAGCGCGCCTTCGAGCTCGCGGATGTTCGTCGACACGCGGCCGGCGATGAACGTGAGCACCTGCTCATCGTGGACGTTGATCCCGTCGACCTTCACCTTCTTGCGCAGGATCGCGATCCGCGTCTCGAGGTCCGGTGGCTGGATGTCGGTGATGAGCCCCCATTCGAAACGGCTGCGCAGCCGCTCCTCGAGCGTCGCGATGTCACGCGGCGGCCGGTCGGAGGAGAGCACGATCTGCGAGCCCGCCTCGTAGAGGGAATTGAAGGTGTGGAAGAACTCCTCCTGGAAGCGCTCCTTGCCCTCGAAGAACTGGACGTCGTCGATGAGGAGGACGTCGTACGCGCGGTAGCGCTGCTTGAAGCCCTCGATGCGCTTGTCGCGGAGGGAGTTGATGAAGTCGTTGACGAAGGCCTCGCTCGTCACGTAGCGGACGGTGAGCGCGCCGGAATGCTCGGCGACGTACTGCGCGACGGCCTGCAGGAGATGCGTCTTGCCGAGGCCCGTGCTGCCGTAGATGAAGAGTGGGTTGTACGCCTGCGCCGGGGCTTCGGCGACCGCCAGAGCGGCCGCGTGCGCGAAGCGGTTCGACGAGCCGATCACGAACGAGTCGAACGTGTACTTCGCGTTGAAGCCGCCGCTCTCGGGTCGGCCGGGCAGGCGTTGGACCATCGGAACGACGCCGTCCGCGTCCGCCTGATCCTCCCTTGCGGGCTCGGTTCCGGTGGCGACTCGGAGCTCGACCGGACGCTCGCTGCCGACGATGTCGCGCACCGCCGCGCCTATCAGGCCGAGGAAGTGCCCCTCGATCCAGTCGCGGCTGAACTCGGTCGGAACGGTGAGCACGAGCGTGTCACCCTCGAACGCGAGCTCGTGGACGTCGCCGAACCACTTGCTGTACGTCCCGTCGCTGAGCGCCTCCCGCAGCCGTCCCGAGATCTCCTCCCAAAGGTTCTCTGCAGACAGCTCGAGTTGGTGTTTCACCGACGCCCTTGTCCTCCTCGTCTCCGGCCCGGCGGCCAGCATAACAGCGTCTCCGACGAGGACAAAATCCCTCCCTTTGCAGGGAGTTTTTCACTCGCCCACATCCCTCCACAGCTGTGGACAATGGTGGGGGCAAGTGGCCTCTCCCGCACCCTTGCGACATCTGCGGCTGTGGAGAAGCCGGTGGATGACGCACGGCTATACTGACCGCCGCGCCCCGCCGCCGGCGGGGATTTTTCTGGCAGAGACGAGCCTTTCACCGCCTTGAAGCGCACCTACCAGCCCAACGTCCGTCGCCGCAAGCGCAAGCACGGCTTTCGTGCCCGCATGTCGACGAAGGCCGGCCGCGCGATCCTGAAGCGTCGCCGCGGCAAGGGTCGGGCTCGCCTCTCGGCGTAGCCTCGACCGGCACTAAGCTGCATCCGTGAAGCGCGCCAACCGCCTGTCCCGCTCCCGGGACTTCGACGCGGTGCACCGCCGCGGACGCTCGGTCTCGTCTCGCTTTCTCGTCCTCTACTGGCTGCCCCAGGAAGAGCCGGCCGAGCCGCGCATCGGGTTCGCCGTGCCGCGTGCTGCCGGCGGCGCCGTCGAGCGGAACCGGATCAAGCGGCGCCTGCGCGAGGTCTGGAACGAGCGCCTCGAGCGCGTGCCTGCGGGCCACGACTACGTGCTGATCGTCCGTCCCGGCCTCGTCGAGGCGGCCGAGGCAAACGGCTTCGCGTGGCTCGGCGAGCGCGTGGACGAGCTGCTCGAGCAGACGGGAGTCCTCGCCGCGTGAGCGCCGTGATGCGTGTTCCGGCGCTGCTCGGGGCCGGCTTCGTCTGGTTCTACCGCCTGACCTTCGGCGCGCTGTTCCCGACGACCTGCAAGTACCACCCGTCGTGCTCCGAGTACGCGCTGCAGGCGCTGCGCCGGCACGGCCTCGTCCGCGGCAGCCTGCTCGCCGGCTGGCGGCTGCTCCGCTGTAACCCGTGGAGCCACGGAGGCTTCGACCCGGTCAGATGATCCTCTACACGATTCCGATCATCAGCCAGCTCGAGACGGTGATGAAGCACGTCCTCAGCTGGTTCCACACGAGCCTCGGCCTGCCGTGGGCGTGGGCGATCGTCGGGACGACGGTCGTGGTGCGGATGCTCCTCGTGCCGCTGACGATCAAGCAGATCCACTCGATGCAGAACCTGCAGCGCTACGCGCCGCAGATGAAGGAGATCCAGAAGAAGTACAAGGGCGACAAGCAGAAGCAGAACGAGGAGCTGATGAAGTTCTACCGGGAGAACCAGATCAACCCGGCCGCCTCGTGCCTGCCGATGCTCCTGCAGCTGCCGGTCTTCATCGCCCTCTATTACACCCTGCGGAACGCGAAGTTCACCGGAGACCTCTCGTTCCTCCACTTCGTTCCCGACATCTCCGCGCACACGACGACGTACTGGGGCGGCTACGTGCTGCTCGTCGTCTACGTGCTGAGCCAGATGGCCTCGACGTTCTTCATGGCGGCGACGGCCGACAAGACACAGCGGATCATCTTCATGGTCATGCCGCTCGTCTTCGTGTTCGTGATCGCGCACTTCCCGGCGGGGCTCGTCCTCTACTGGGTCACCACGAACCTCTGGACGGTGGGACAGGGATTGATCACACGTCGACTTGTCGCCCAGACGCCGGCACCGGCACCCGAGCGGCGCAGCTCGCGCACGCCGCCGAAGGACGACGGCACGAGCGGCAACGGAGCGAAGGCTGAGACTCCGTCGCCGAAGCCCGCCCCTTCGGCCTCGCAGCGGCCTCGCCAGGTGCGGCGCAAGAAGAAGCGCACGAGCCGGAGGTGAGCGAGCTCGCCGACCTGACCGCCGAGGCGACCGGGGAGACGGTCGGGGAGGCGAAATGGGCTGCCCTCCGCGAGCTCGAGCGGCAGTGTCCCGGGCTCGACAAGGCCGCGGTGCTGTTCGAGGTCGTCGCGGAGGGTGAGCGCGGGATCCTCGGAGTCGGCTACGAGCCGGCGCGCGTCGTGGCGCATCTCCCGGCGGAGGCCGCGGAGGCTGCGGCTGCGGCCGAGCCGGCGACTGAGGAGACGGGCCAGACGGCCGAGGCCCGCTCGCTCGTGGCGCAAATCGTCGAGACGCTCGGTGTCGATGCGGACGTAGTCGCGCGCGAGGAGCCGGACGCGATCGTCGTCACCTGCTCGGGGCCGGACGTCGGCCTGCTCATCGGCCGCCACGGCCAGACGATCGACGCGATCCAGTACCTGCTCAACGTGATCGCGTATCGCGCCCACGGCGAGGAGAAGAGAGACGTCGTCGTGGACGCCGCGGGCTACCGCGCCCGGCGGCAGGCGACGCTCGAGACGCTCGCCGACCGGGTTGCCGACCGGGTGCGGGAATCCGGCGAGCCGGAGGAGCTCGAGCCCATGACGGCGGTCGAGCGCAAGATCGTCCACCTGCGCCTCAAGGAGGTCTCGGGCGTCGGGACCACCTCCGAGGGCACGGAGCCGAACCGCTACGTCGTCGTCCTTCCTGAGTGACGACTGGCTCGCCGCGGTTCTCGCGACCCCGGGGCTGACCGCCCTCCGCGATCCGGCGCGGGCACGCGAGATGCTGCTCGACGACGCGCTGCGTGCGCAGCCGCTGCTCGAGCGGTTCGGCGGTCCGGTGGTCGACGTCGGCTCGGGCGGCGGCTCGCCCGGGATTCCGCTCGCGGCATCACTCCCCGAGCGCGAGGTGACGCTGCTCGAGGCGGAGCGGCGCAAGTGCGATTTCCTCCGCCGCTGGGCTCCCCCGAATGCGGACGTCGTCTGGGGACGCGCGGAGGAACAGGAGGCGGAGCGCTGGGGCGTGGCGCTGGCGAAGGCGCTCGCCCGGCCGCCTGTGGCCGCGGAGCTGTGTCTGCCGCTCGTCCGGACCGGCGGGGTGGCGATCCTCTGGCTGGGAGAGAACGCGGACCTCGAGCAGCTCGCGGCGGCCTCCGAGCAGCTCGGTGGAGGCCGCCCGGTGCTCCACGAGGGTCTTGCCGTGCTGCCGAAGGTCGCGTCGACGCCTCCCGGGTTCCCGCGCCGCGCCGGCGTTGCGAAGAAGCGTCCGCTGGCCTAGCGACAATGGCTGCGGCAATGAGCCGCATCTACGCCCTCGCGAACCAGAAGGGCGGCGTCGGCAAGACGACGACCGCCGTCAACCTCGCCGCCTGCCTCGCCGAAGCGGGCGAGCGCGCCCTCGTGATCGATCTCGACCCGCAGGCGAACGCCACCTCCGGGCTCGGGATACGCGCGAACGGCACGTCGAGCTACGACCTGCTCGACGGCGCGCCGCTCGCCGAGCTCGTCCACTCGACCGCCTTTGCGAACCTCGACCTCGTCCCGGCCAAGCCGGATCTCGCCGGCGCCGTGGTCGAGCTCTCGGGCCGCTCGGACGGCGAGCGCTATCTCGCCCAGGCACTCGCGTCGGGAAGCGACCGCTACGACTTCGTCTTCCTCGACTGCCCGCCCTCGCTCGGACCGCTCACGGTCAACGCGCTCGCCGCCGCCGACCGCGTGCTCGTCCCGGTGCAGGCCGAGTACTACGCGCTCGAGGGGCTCACGCAGCTCCTGCACTCGGTCGAGTTGATCCGGCGACGCCTCAACCCGAACCTCGGCATCGGCGGCCTCCTGCTCACGATGGTCGACGGCCGGACACGGCTGGCGCACCAGGTCGAAGAGGAAGTTCGAAAGCATTTCGGCGAGCTCGTCTTCCGCACGTTCGTCCCCCGCTCCGTGCGCCTCGCCGAGGCTCCGAGCCACGGACTGCCCGCGATTGCCTACGACCGTCGCTCCGCCGGAGCCGACGCCTACTGGAAGGTGGCGATGGAGCTTGTCGAGCGCGCCTGAGTCTTCTCCACAACGTCGCGGCCTTGGTCGTGGCCTCGAGGTACTGATCGGCGGCCACCCGGTTCCGAGTGAGCTGCTCGAGATCCCGGTCGACGCGATCCATCCGAACCCGCGGCAACCCCGCCGCCGCTTCGAGCCCGAGGCGGCCTCCGGGCTGGCGGAGTCGGTGCGGCAGCAGGGTGTGATCCAGCCGCTGCTCGTGCGGCCCCGCGGCGTGGGCGGCTACGAGATCGTCGCGGGTGAGCGGCGTTGGAGGGCGGCGCGGGAGGCGGGCCGCGAGACCGTTCCGGCCGTGGTGCGCACGGCCGACGACCGCGACACTCTGCTCCTCGGCCTGGTGGAGAACGTCGCCCGCGAGCAGCTGACGCCGATCGAGGAAGCTCGCGCGTACGCCGTTTTGATCGACGAGTTCTCTCTCTCGCTCGGCGAAGTGGCCGAGCGGGTCGGCCGCTCCAAGCCGTCCGTCTCGAACCGGATTCGCCTGCTCGAGCTGCCCGACGACGTGCTCGGGATGGTCGAGCGCGGTCAGTTGTCCGAGGGCCACGCCCGGGCCGTCCTCGCAGTGCCCGACCACGAGGGCCGCCGCCGCCTCGCGCGCGAGATCGTGCGGCGCGGCCTCTCCGTCCGGGCGGCCGAGCAGCGAGCGAAGTGGGCCGGCGCGCGACAGAGGCCCCGGGCCTGCTCGGCGTCAATCGATCCCGCGCTCGCCGGCCGCGTGCGGAGCTCCCTCGAGCGGTTGACCGGCCGCCATGCGCGCGTTGTTCCGGGACGCGCAGAGCTGCCCTTCGGCGACGAGCACGACCTCGCCGAGCTCGCCGAGGCACTGGAGAATGCCGCGGCTACAATGGCGCACCGCGCGGGCGATTAGCTCAGCTGGTTAGAGCGCCGCTCTGATAAGGCGGAGGTCCCTGGTTCGAATCCAGGATCGCCCATCCCCGCGACGGTCTACCCGAGAGCCTCGAGCAGCGTCCCGATGTCGTGGCCGAGCTGCGCGGAGTGCCGCATCGCGTGCCGGCGGTCGACCGTGTATCTGTTTCGCCGCCCGACGCGCTCGGTCTTCACGTAGCCGGCCTCCACGAGCTCGGCGAGGATGCGTTGGGTTGCGCGCTCGGTGATGCCTACCCGTCCGGCGACGTCGCGGAGCCGGATATCGGGCTCCTCGGCGAGACACAGGAGCACCTGGGCGTGGTTGGTGAGGAACGTCCAGGTTCTCTGTGTCTCCTGACTTGACATGCGCTATTTAAATCGTGTATATGGTATCGCGCATAGTTTATCGCGCTTGATTCGTCGGGGATACTAGCAGAGTGGCCGGAGATCGAGCAATGGCGGAATCGGGACTGTTCGCTCACGTCAACAACTCGATACGGAGCCTCGCGACCGAGGCTCAGGTGAGCGACACCTGGGAGTTCTTCTGCGAGTGCCCCGACCTCGCCTGTCATGCCCTGGTCAGCCTCACCGTCGTCGAGTTCGACGAGCGGCGCACCGCCCTGCCCCCCACGCCGATCCTCGCGACGGGCCATGGCGGCTGACACCCCCCAGCACCTCGCGATGCTCCGGATCCTCTACGGAGCCTGCTCGGCTGCCCTCGACGCCTTCCACGCCGCCGACAATCCGGTCGACGCGCAGCTCGTCACTGATCTCGAGGCGATGATGGCCCGCACGAGGGACGAGATCGAGCGCCTCACCGCGCTCCTCCAGGAAGCGTCCTAGCGCCGGCCCGGCTCAGTGCAGCCGGTGCGTGCGGACGAGGTACTCCTCGACCGCGAGCAGGAACGACTCGTCCTGGGCGAGCTCCACGAGCCGGCCCTTCGTCACCGCGTCGAGGTCACCGTCGAGCGCGACCTCGACGACGAAGCTCGGCGTGCGGCCCGTCTGCGAAAGCGCGGCCATCCGGAGGAAGATCCGGCGGGCATCCTCGTTCTGCGAGATCGCCTCGAGCGATTCGATGTCGTCCAGCCAGAGTGCGCGCACGTGGGTCAAACGCCGCCCGGTGCGCCGCGGATACGCGGGGTTTCGGCCACCGGCGCTGAGCTATATTCGAGGCGAGGTCGCTCGGATGCAGGAGATGCTCATCTACGGGGTCAGCTTCGATCTGGTCGGCAAACAGCCGATCGTCCTCCTCAAGACCTCCGACGGGAACAAGTTTCTGCCCATCTGGATCGGGCACCCCGAGGCGGCCGCGATCCTCATGAAGCTCCAGAGCCAGACCTCCGTTCGGCCGATGACGCACGACCTCGTGAGCGACATGCTCGAGCAGCTCGGCGCGTCGATCAGCCGCATCACGGTCACCGAGCTCCGCGAGAACACCTTCTACGCGCAGATCACGGTGATTCAGGACGGCCAGGAGATCGAGGTCGACTCCCGCCCTTCCGACGCGATCGCGCTCGCCATCCGCGCCGAGGCTCCGATCTTCGCGGCCGACGACGTGATCGCCGAGTCGGCGATCGAGTTCGAGGGCGAGGAGGTCGACGAGGAGCAGCTCGAGGCCGAGGTGCTGCGCTTCCGCAGCTTCCTCGAGGACGTCACGCCGGATCAGTTCGTCGTCGAGAACGGCGACGAGGAGGATTGAGGGCCGCTCCTAGCTCACCACGATCAGCACCAGCGCCGTCGCGTTGAACAGAGCGTGCACGAACATGCCTGGCACGACGCTGTTGGTGCGGTCGCGGAGCCAGGCGAGCCCGATCCCGAACGGGACGAGGACCAGCAGCGCCTCGAGCAGCCCGTGAGCGAGGCCGAATGCCACGCCGACGAGGACGATCGACGGCCACCGGCCGAGAAAACCGAGCAGAGACTGGCCCGAGCCTCGGAAGGTCAGCTCCTCCACGAACGGTGCGATCACCGCGAAAAGGAAGAGGTTGGCCGCGAACGCGCCCGCGTGCTTCGGCTCCCACGGCACGTTGGTGATCCCCTGCTCCTGCCCCGGGCTCTCGGGCAAGGGCAACGCGGAGACCACCTGCTCCCAGAGGAGGATCGCGACGACGACCGACGTGCTCAGGCCGACCGTCCGGCGCCAGCGCCGCGGCCGCCGCAGCGCGAGCAGATCGAAGCGGTCGACGACGATCAAGAGCACGATCCCGAGCCAGACCGCGTAGATGACCGTTCCGCCGGCGAACGTCGAGTACGAGTAGACCTCCTGGTGCGAGACGCCCTTGCCGCCCCCGCGCCCCCCTGAAAGCCGCGACGCGTAGTTGACCGCGGCGATCGCCGCGACGAAAGCCGCCCAGAAGACGAGGCGGATGTGACTCGTGCGCGGGCGAGGCTGCGCGGCTTCGACCTCCACGACGGGTCAGCATAGGGTTCGAGTCATGCGCCACTTCACGCCGGACGAGGCGAACGCCGAGCTCGAGCACGTGCGGCCGCTCGTCGAGCAGCTCGTCGCGACGCGGCAGGAGCACGCCGCTGCGCTCGAGCGTCACGAGGAGCTCGAGCGGAAGATCCGCGGCAACGGCGGCGGGATCCCGCCCGCGGAGCTCGCCCAGGCGACCGAAGGCGTCGACGCCGTCGCAAGGCGCCTCGCGCGCCTCGTGGACGAGATCACGAGCCACGGCGCCCAGGTGAAGGACCTCGACAGCGGCCTCATCGACTTTCCGGCGCTGCACCACGGCGAGACGGTGCTTCTCTGCTGGCGGCTGGGCGAGGACGAGATCGCGTGGTGGCACCGCCCGGAGGACGGGTTCGCGGGCCGCCGCCCCCTGCCGCTCGACTGAGGAAACCCAGCGCTCACGGCGAATCCGGCGGCGATGCCTTTCTGGCACCGCATCGTCATCGCTGCCGTCGTGCTGCTCGTCGTCACGCTCGTGGCACGCGTGGTCGACTGGTGGCTCTCGCGGAAACCCGTTCCGCCGGAGGTGGAGACGCGGTACCGCGTTTTGCGGCGCGCCGTCACGACGGTCATCATCTCCGTCGGGCTGTTCTCCGCCCTGCTCGTGATCCCGCAGGTACGGGCCGTGGCGGGCGGGCTCCTCGCCTCGACGGCCGTCCTCGGCGTGATCATCGGCCTGGCGTCGCAACAGACGCTGGGGAACTTCGTCGCGGGCCTGCTGATCGCCACGACACAGCCGGTGCGGATCGGCGACCGGGTGACCTACGACGGCGAGTCCGGTGTCGTCGAGGAGATCGGCCTCACCTACACGTTCATCCGCACCCTCGACCAGCGGCGGCTCGTCGTCCCCAACAACAAGCTCGCCTCCGACACGATCGTGAACGCGTCGATTCGCAGCCGGGAAACCTACGCCGAGGTGTCGGTTCCGGTACCGCTCTCCACCGATCTGGAGAGCGCGGTCGACGCGCTGCGAGACGACGTCGCGGGCGAGCGCCACGCAGACGTCTACGTCAGCTCGCTCGATGGCAGTGCGACCGTCACGTTGCGCGCCGCCGCCTCCGATGAGCTCGCGGCCGAGCGCCTCGAACAAGATCTCCGCCTGCGGGCCCACCGGCGGCTGCGCGCGCTCGGCGTCTGGACGTGAGTCGCAAGCGGAAGGCCAAGCCGAAGCGTCGACCGGCGCGGAGACGCCGCCTCGTCGTCGTTCTCGCGATCGTCGTTCCGCTCGTGGCGCTTGTAGTCACCGCGGCCGGCGGAGCCGTCTATTTCGGTTCGAGCTGCGACCTGGGCGCCCTCCACCCCGTCCGCCAGGCCGACAGCTCACTCGTCTACGGGGCGAACGGTGCGCTGATCGGCGTTCTGCCCGCAGTCGAGAACCGGACGTCCGTCGGCCAGGCGGCGATCAGCACCTGGATGCCGAGGGCGACGGTCGCGATCGAGGATCGGCGTTTCTACCAGCACGGCGGCGTCGACCCCGTGGGGATCCTCCGGGCACTGGTGGCCGACGTGAGTGCCGGCCACATCGTTCAGGGCGGCTCCACGATCACGCAGGAGCTGGTGCGGAACCTCTACCTCTCGCGCGACAAGACGCTGCAGCGGAAGGTCGTCGAGGCCTGCCTCTCCGTCAAGCTCGACCGCACGTGGTCGAAGGACAGGATCCTCACCGCCTACCTCAACGACGTCTACTACGGCAATCACGCGTACGGGATCGAGGCGGCGGCCGAGACGTACTTCTCGGTTCCGGCGAGCCGGCTCACGCTCGAGCAGTCGGCGCTGCTGGCCGGGTTGCCTCAGGCGCCGTCCTACTACGACCCGCTCCACAACCCATCTGCGGCACTCGGGCGCCGCGACGCGGTGCTGCGAGCGCTGCGACGGAGCGGGGACATCACGGACGCCCGGTACGAGGCCGCAGTGCGGAATCACAACCTGCATCTGCGCCCGAGCCCGGCGTACGCGAGCCGGGAGCCCTACTTCGTCGGCTATGTCGAGAACCTCCTGCAGCACGCGTACGGCGCGGCGACTGTCCGGGCCGGCGGCCTGAAGATCTACACGACCATCCGGCCTCGCTTGCAGCGCGCGGCCGAGCACGCGCTGTCGGCGGAGCTCAACGCACGGCACGATCCGGCGGGGGCGATCGTCTCCATCGACCCCTCGACCGGCGCGATTCGCGCGATGGCCGGCATCGCGGCCGAGCGCCAGGCGGGCTCGACCTTCAAGCCGATCGTCCTCGCCGCCGCGGTCGACGCCGGGATGAACCCATGGGCAACGCGCTATCTCTCCGCGCCCTTCTACTACCCGCCTCTGCAGTGGCACGTTCGCACCTACGACGGCGCGTACGCAGGGCCCGAGACCGTCGCGGCGGCGACGCTCCATTCCGACAACACGGTCTACGCGCGGCTCGCGCTCGACGTCGGTCCGGACGAGATCGCCGCGACGGCGCAGAAGCTCGGTGTGCAGACGGAGCTCGAGCCGACCCCCTCGCTAGCCCTCGGAACCGCCGCTGTCACCCCGCTCGACATGGCCTCCGCCTACGCGAC
>JAICLM010000035.1 GCA_025927435.1 Thermoleophilia bacterium
CACCGACGCGGGCTGGATCGAGAAGGAGGACGGCGCGCGCGCCGACCTCGTCGAGGCGCTACGGCTCGAGAACGACCAGGAGCTCGTGTTTCGATTGGTTGGAAACGCCGGCGGCTTCGCCGAGGGCGACCGGGTGCGCGCAGTCGTGCCGTGGAACGTCCGCTACCCGACGATGGCGAACCACACGGCGACGCATCTCCTGCACAAGGTGCTGCAGGAGGTGCTTGGCGACCACGTCCGCCAGGCCGGCTCGGCGGTGCGGCCCGACAAGCTCCGCTTCGACTTCACGCATCCGTCGCCCCTCACGCCCGAGGAGCGGGCGGAGGTCGAGAAGCGTGTGAACAAGCACATCTTCGCGAACCTGCCGGTGCGGATCTTCGAGACGCCCCTCGCGGAGGCGGGCAAGCTCGGCGCGATGATGCTCTTCGGGGAGAAGTACGGCGACGTCGTGCGCGTGGTCGACGTGGACGGCTGGTCGCTCGAGCTCTGCGGGGGCACGCACGTGCGCTCGACCGCGGAGATCGGGCCTTTTGCGGTCCTGTCGGAGAGCTCGGTCGGCGCCGGCGCTCGCCGGATCGAGGCCGTGACCGCCGGCGACGCGTTCGCGTTGCTCCACGAGCGGGCGAGAGAGGCCGACGTGCTGCGCGGCGAGCTCGAGCGGGCCCGGAAGGAGTCGAAGCGGCCCCAGCAGTCCGAGCGGGCCGAGATCGTCTCGCAGGCCAAGGAGGGCGACGTCCTGCTCGTCGAGGTGAAGAGCCTCAGGGGCGGCCCTCTGCGCGACTTCTCCGACCGGATCCGGCAGCAGGAGAAGGCCGACGGCGCGATCGTGGCGTCCCGCGACGACGGCCGGGTGTTCCTCGTGGTCAACTTCGACGAGTCGCTCGTTGCGCGTGGGCTCGACGCCGTGCAGGTCGTGCGCGAGCTCGGAAAGCACATCGGCGGCGGTGGGGGAGGCAAGCCGACGCTCGCCGAGGCGGGCGGCAAGAACCCGGACGGGATTGCCGAGGCGCTTGCTGCGGCACGCGACCTCGTCGCGCCGTGATGATGCGCGCGTGAAGGTCCTGGCGCTCGACTACGGCTCCGCGCGGACCGGAGTCGCAGTCTCCGACCCGACCGGGACACTCGCGCGGCCGCTCGGCATCGTCGAGCGCGCGGCGACCGAAGATGGGCTCGCCGAGCTGGAACGACTCGCCCGCGAGCAGGAGGTCGAACGCATCGTGGTCGGTCTCCCGTTGACCCTGCGCGGGGAGCGCGGGGAGCAGGCGGCCGAGACGGAGCGCTTCGTCGAGGCGCTGCGCGGCGCCGTCGGCGTCCCGGTCGAGCTCTACGACGAGCGCTTCACGACCGACCTCGCGCAGCAGACGGCCGGAAGCGCGCCCGAGGACGCGCTCGCGGCCGCCCATCTCCTGACGACCTATCTCGAGTGGTGCGCGGCGCGCTCGTAGGGCTCTGCGCGACGCTCATCGCGGCAGGTGCCGTGGGCTGCGGCGGGACGAGCAGCGCCGCGGACCCGACGACCACGATCCGCCAGCTGCGCCAGTTCCGGATCGTCTTCCCCGAGGGATTCACCCGTGCGCGAATGGTCGCCCGCGCCCAGGCGGTGGCGAAGATCGCGATGCGCGAGTCGCGCCGCAAGGTCAAGCTCTCGGGGCGCGCGTACGCCGCTGCGACCGCGAAGCCGCGCACGTTCCCCGGCTTCGGCGCGAAGAAGCTGCCCTACGAGGGCTTCCTCTTCCCGGACACGTACGACTTCGACCGCAAGTCGACGGCGGCCCAGCTGGTGCAGAACCAGCTCGGGGAGTTCACTTCGCAGTGGGGGCAGCTGAACCTCTCGTACGCACGTAGCAAGAACCTCACCCCGTACGACGTGCTCACGATCGCGTCGATGGTCGAGGGCGAGGCGCAGGTGCCGAGCGAGCGTCCCCTCGTCGCCGCCGTGATCTACAACCGGCTCCACGCCCAGATGCCGCTCGGCATCGACGCGACGCTGCGCTACGGGCTCCACATCCCGCCGACCGAGTCGCTGACGCAGTCGGAGCTCGCGAACCCGACGCCGTACAACACGCGGCTGCATGCCGGCCTGCCGCCGACGCCGATCAACAACCCCGGCAGGGCGGCGCTCGAGGCGGCCGCGCATCCCGCGAAGGTCGACTACCTCTACTTCGTCCGCAAGCCTGACCACCGGCACCACTACTTCACGGCGAACTACCAGGACTTCCTCGATCACGAGGCCCAGTACGGCTACTGAGGTGGTGCTGCTGGGCCATCCGGTCGCGCACTCGCTGTCACCCCGGATGCAGAACGCGGCCTTCGCGGCGGCCGGCCTGGATTGGGCGTACGTCCTCCGTGACGTCCGGCCCGAGGAGCTCGCGGCAGCGCTGCGAGAGGTCGACTACGCGAACGTCACCGCGCCGTACAAGCTCGACGCCGCTCGGATTCTCGGCTCCGATCTGCCCTCGGTGAACACGATCGCGCGGGGGCGCGGCTTCTCGACGGACGCGGCCGTCCTCGAGCAGGTGACAGGTCCTCAGAAGCCTGCGATCGTGGGCGACGGCGGCGCGGCCGCGGCGTTCCGTCAGGCGCTGCCGACGGCGCGGGTCTTCTCCCGCAGCGGCGAGTGGCCGCCGGACGTGGCGGATGCCGATCTCGTGATCCACGCGACGCCGGTGCGCGACGAGGTGCTCTTCGAGCTGCGGGAGGGACAGACGCTGGTCGACCTTCCGTATCCGCGCACCGCGACGGCCGAGGCGGCAGAGATCGCGGGCGCGCGCCTCCTCGACGGGCTCGAGGTGCTCGTTGCGCAGGGAGCCGCGAGCTTCGAGCTATGGACCGGGAGCCCCGCGCCGGTCGATGCGATGCGGCAGGCAGTCGGCTTGACCTGAGGCCGGCAAGGGCATAGAAGAAGCACGATGCGCAGCTGTCGCGGGTGCGGAGGAGAGGTACAGGACGACTTCCGCTTTTGCCCGCACTGTGGCAAGGCGCAGCGCACGAAGATCGTCGAGTACTTCCAGGGTCATCCGGAGGTGGGCGACGGTGGGCTCCGCGTGTCGGTCTATCTGACCGAGCCCCAGCACGCCCGCCTCAGCGTCTGGCGTGGGGACGAGGTGGAGGCTGCGATCTCGCTCGATCCCCACGAGTCGGGCCGGCTCGCCCGCTTCCTCCTCTCGGTGACGAAGCAACCGCAGCAGAGCTTCGTCTCGCGGGTTCTGTCCCGTCTCTAGCCGACTACGCTCTCGCGCATGAGCCTCGAGCTGGCAACCGCCGGCGAGTCGCACGGACCGGCGCTCGCCGCGATCGTCTCGGGCCTGCCCGCCGGCCTCGTCCTCGACCGGGAGGCGATCGACGCCGACCTCCGGCGGCGCCAGCAGGGCTACGGCCGCTCGCCGCGGCAGCAGATCGAAGTGGATGAGGTCGAGGTGCTCGCGGGCCTCCGCCACGGACGCACGCTCGGCACGCCGCTCGCGCTCGTCGTGCGGAACCGCGATCACAAGAACTGGACGTGGGGAATGAGCCCGTGGCCGCCCGAGGGCGAGCCGGAGGGGAAGGGGACGAAGCCGGTGACGCTTCCGCGGCCCGGCCACGCGGACCTCGCGGGCGCGCAGAAGCACGGGCTCGCGGACGTGCGGGACGCGCTCGAGCGCGCGTCGGCGCGGCACACGGCGGTCTATGTCGCGGTCGGCGCGGTCGCGAAGGCGCTCCTCCACGAGATCGGGATCGAGGTCGCCGGCGAGGCGCTGCCCGAACGTGGGGCGGATCCCGCGGCCGTCGACGAGGCGCGGCAGGACCGCGACACGCTCGGCGGCCGCGTCGAGGTACGGGCCCGCGGCGTGCCGCCGGGGCTGGGCTCGTACGCGCGGCGCGAGGATCGCCTCGACGCCCGGCTCGCGGCGGCGCTGATGGGGATCCAGGCGGTAAAGGGCGTCGAAGTCGGGGACGGGTTCGCGCTCAGCGAGCTACGCGGCTCGGTGGCGCACGACGAGATCGTCCGCGACGACCGTGGGCTGCACCGCAAGACGAACCGCGCCGGCGGGATCGAGGGCGGCGTCTCGAACGGCGAGAACGTCGTCGTGCGGGCAGCGATGAAGCCGCTGCCGACGCTGATGAAGCCGCTCCGCTCCGTGGATCTGGACACCGGCGAGCCCGCCGAGGCGCTCGTCGAGCGGAGCGACGTCTCGGCGGTGGAGGCACTGGCCGTGGTGGCCGAGGCCGCGGTCGCCTGGGAGCTCGCCCGCGCGGCACGCGAGAAGTTCGGCGGCGACGCGCTCGGCGACTTCGTCGGTGCCTGGCGCGCGTATCTGGAGCGGATCGACTGGGTCTCTCGCTAGACAAGCACGTCGCTCTCGTGGGTTTCATGGGCGCGGGAAAGACCACGATCGCCCGCGACCTCGGGCTGTCGCATGTCGAGACCGACGCGGACGTCCCGCTCGAGCTCTTCGACGAGGGGGAAGGGGCGTTTCGGGCGCGGGAGGCCGAGGTCGTCCGCGACGTCCTGCGACGCTCCGAGCCGGTCGTCGTGGATCTCGGCGGCGGGGCCGTCACGACGCCGGAGGTGCGGGCGCTGCTGAAGGAGCACGCGACCGTCGTCTGGCTCGACGTCGACGTCGACGTGGCCTGGAAACGAGTCGCAGGCACCGATCGGCCGCTGGCGAGGAGCTACGAGGACTTCAAGCGGCTCTACGAAGAGCGGCGGCCGATCTACGCGGAGGTCGCCGACGTCGCCGCGCGGGACTTCGACGACGTCGTCCTCGCCGCCGCCGGCATCCACGTCGAGCACGGCGCACTGCAGAGGCTGGGCGAGCTCGTGACCGGGGACGGGCCCGTCGCGCTCGTCTCCGACCCGCAGGTTGCGGGCATTCACGGCATGGACGCGCAGCTCGCGCTCGGGTCGCGCCTCGCGGAGACGCACGAGCTACCGCCTGGCGAGGAAGCGAAGACGCTCGGCGCGCTCGACCGCCTCTGGCAGGAGCTCCGCCTCGACCGCAGCGGGACGATCGTGGCGCTCGGCGGCGGCTGCACCACCGACGCGGCCGGGTTCGCGGCGGCGGCGTACCTCCGCGGACTTGCGTGGACGGCCGTGCCGACGAGCCTCGTCGCCCAGGTCGACGCCGCGATCGGAGGCAAGACAGCGATCGACCTGCCGCAGGGCAAGAACCTCGTCGGCGCGTTCCACTGGCCGAAGCGGACGGTAATCGACCCGGCGCTGCTCGAGACGCTGCCCGAGCCGCAGCGGCTCGAAGGGATGGCGGAGGTCGTGAAGACGGGGCTGCTCGCCGACGAGTCGCTCTGGGAGCTGCCGGACGGCGATCTCGTGCGCCGCTGCGCCGCGTTCAAGGCTGCGATCTGCCTGCGCGACCCGCTCGAGCGCGGCGAGCGGGCGATCCTCAATCTCGGCCATACGTTCGCGCACGCGCTCGAGGCCGCGGCCGGCTACGAAGGGCTGACCCACGGGCGCGCGGTCGCGCTCGGTCTCCTCGCCGCGCTTCGCCTCTCCGGCCGGGACACGGACGTCGTGGACCGCGTGCTGAGGCCGGAGCCCGCCCGCGTCGACCGCGAGCGAGCCTGGGAGGCAATGAAGCGGGACAAGAAGGCCCGCAGCGGCGAGCTCCGACTCGTCCTTCTGGGCGACGACGGTGCGCGCTGGGACGTCCCCGTGCCCGAGGCCGACGTGCGGCGGGAACTCGATAGGTTGATCGCGTGAGAGTCCTCGTCCTCAACGGCGTCAATCTGGACATCCTCGGCCGCCGCGACCCGAAGCTCTACGGAGGGCTCACGATCGCGGAGCTCGAAAGCCGTATCTACGAGTGGGCGCGCGAGCTCGAGCTGACGGTCCAGTGCCGCCAGACGAACGACGAGGGCGAGTTCGTCAAGTGGTGCCACGACGCGTACGACACCGTGGACGCGATCGTCGTCAATCCCGCCGCCTGGACGCACTACGCCTGGGCGATCCACGACGCGCTCGAGTCGCTCACGATCCCGATCGTCGAAGTTCACCTGTCCAACGTCGACCAGCGAGAGGAATGGCGGCGCCAGTCGGTCGTCTCCGACCTCGTCGCCGCGCGCTTCGTCGGCCACGGCCCCGACGGCTACAAGATGGCCCTCGAGCATCTGAAGGAGAAGAGCGAATGAGTTCAAGGATCGAACGTCTGCGCGAGCTCCTCGAGGAGCCGCTGCTCGTCACGAACCTCGTCAACGTCCTCTACCTGACCGGCTTCGACAGCTCGAACGCCGCGCTGCTCGTCGAGCCCGCTCGCGCGCGCCTGTTCACCGACTTCCGCTACATCGAGAGCGCCCGAGCGGTCGAGGGCGTCGAAACGGTGCAGACGAAGCGCTCCCTGATCGGCTGGCTGAGCGAGAACCTCTCCGGCCGCATCGGCTTCGAGGCCGACGTCCTCCCGTGGTCCTTCGCCGAGCAGCTGCGCGAGGGCGGGATCGAGCTCGTGCCGCGGCATGGGCTCGTGGAGCAGCTGCGCGCTGTCAAGGACGAGAGCGAGCTGGACACGTTCCGTCGCGCATGCGCGATCACCGACCGGATGTTCGAGCGGCTCGTGAGCGAGGTGAAGTTCGTCGGGCGGCGCGAGCGCGACGTCGCCTGGGACATCACGAGGCTCTACCACGAGGAAGGCGCAGACGAGCCGGCGTTCGAGGCGATCGTGGGCTCCGGCCCGACCGGTGCCCGGCCGCATGCGCGCGCAGGCGACAAGGTCATCGAGCCAGGCGAGCTGGTCGTCATCGACACCGGTGCGAATGTCGGCGGCTATGTCTCCGACTACACGCGCACGCTCGCCACCGGCGAGCTCGACGGGGAGATGCGCGAGGCGTACGACGTCGTGCTCGCCGCGCAGCAGGCTGGCCTCGAGGCGATTCGGGCGGGCGTGGCCGGTGTCGAGGCAGACGCGGCCGCGCGCGGCGTCATCGAGGAGAGCGACTTCGCCGGCACGTTCGGCCACGGGCTCGGCCACGGTCTCGGCCTGGACGTCCACGAGTCGCCGCGGCTTTCCACCGAGAGCGCCGACACCCTCGCGGCCGGCAATCTCGTCACCGTCGAGCCCGGCGTCTATCTCGAGGGCCGCTTCGGGATCCGGATCGAGGACGACGTGATCGTGACCGAGGACGGGATCGAGAACCCGGTGCGGTTCACGAAAGAGCTCGTGACCGTCGGCTAGCTACCATCGTGCGCCGTGGCCGAGACGGTCGACACGAACAGCTTCAAGAACGGGATGCACATCGAGCTCGACGGCAAGGTGTGGCGCATCGTCGAGTTCCAGCACGTCAAGCCCGGCAAGGGCGGCGCCTTCGTGCGCACCAAGCTGAAGAGCCTCGAGGCGGGCGCGGTCGTCGACCGCACCTTCCGCGCCGGGGAGAAGTTCCCGCGGGTGCACACCGAGACGAAGAACGTGCAGTTTCTCTATGACGACGGCTCCGACGTGCACTTCATGGATGCGGAGACCTACGAGCAGTTCGCGTTCCCGCATGCCGACCTGACGGCCGAGCTCCCGTACATGCAGCCGAACGCCTCGGTGCAGGTGCTGAGCGTCAACGGCAAGCCGTCGAGCCTGCAGCTCCCGGCCTCCGTCGAGCTCGAGGTGGTGGAGACGGAGCCCGGCGTGAAGGGCGACACCGTCTCGAACGTGACGAAACCGGCGAAGCTCGAGACGGGCGCCGTCGTGAACGTGCCGCTCTTCGTCAACGTGGGCGACCGGCTGAAGGTCGATCCCCGCGAAGGCCGCTACATCTCGCGGGCCTAGCCGGGTGAGCGCGCTCGCGCGCGACCTCGGGGCGATCGCAGCCGATACCGGCTTCTCGGGAGTCGTCCGCGTCGACGGTCCCGGGGGCATCGAGGTGGTTCGCGCGTACGGGCTGGCCGACCGCGCGCATGCCATTCCGAACGAGGCCGACACGCAGTTCGGCATGGCGAGTGGCTCGAAGGGTTTCACGGCCCTCGTGGTCATGCGTCTTGTCGAGGACGGAGCCCTCGAGCTGTCGACGACCGCGCGTTCGGTGCTCGGCGCCGACCTTCCGCTGATCGACGAGCGCGTCACGGTCGAGCACCTGCTCGCGCATCGGTCGGGGATCGGCGACTACCTCGACGAGGACCTCGATCTGGACCTGACGGACTACCTGCTGCCCGTCCCGACGCAGCAGCTCTCCACGACCGAGGCATATCTCGACGTCCTCGACGGGCACCGGCAGAAGTTCGCACCCGGCGAACGCTTCGCCTACTGCAACGGCGGCTACGTCGTGCTCGCCCTGATCGCGGAGCGGGCGACAGGCACGTCGTTCGACGACCTCGTACGGGACGTCGTCTGCACCCCGGCGGGGATGGGCGATACCGCCTTCCTCCGCTCGGACGAGCTTCCCGGTTGCGCTGCGGTCGGGTACGTGCAGGTCGACGGCGCGTGGCGAACGAACGTCTTTCATCTGCCCGTGCGCGGCAGCGGCGACGGCGGCGCCTATACGACGGCCGCCGACGTGGCGACGTTCTGGCGCGCGCTGTTCGCAGGTTCGATCGTCGGTGAGGAGACGCTCGCCGAGATGCTCAGGAAGCGAAGCGAGGCGCGCGCCGACCGAGGCTACGGGCTCGGCTTCTGGCTCCCGGCCGACGGGCGCGCGGCGCTCCTGGTGGGATCCGATTCCGGAGTCGCCTTCCGCAGCGCGCACGATCCGGAGCGCGGCGCAACGTGGACGCTCCTTTCGAACACCCGCGAAGGCGCGAGAGCAGTCGCCGCGAGGCTCGAGCAAGAGCGCACGGGAAGCTCCGGCATCCCGCGGTAGGCTCCGCGAATGCCAGCGCTCGCCGACACGACTATCCGCCTGCTCGGACAGGAGCCGCTCGCCGGACGCGTTCCCGCCTCCGAGCAGCTCCGGCTCGCGGAGATCCTCGACAGGGCCGGGTTCGCGTATCTCGAGGTCTCGGGCGGCGGCTGCTTCGACGCGGCGGTCAAGCGCGGCGTCGAGAGCCCGTGGGAGCGGATCCGGGCCCTCAAGGCGCGCGTCAAGACACCGCTCGGCCTGGCGCTGCGCGGCCGGTTCCTCGTCGGCACGCGGCCCGTCGACGCCGACTTCGCCCGCCGCTTCGTCGCGTCCGCCGCCGCGAACGGCATCGACGTCTTCCGGCTCCACGACCCGCTCAACGACGTCTCGAATCTCCGCGAGGCCGCCGAGGCGATCGTCGGCGCGGAGCGGGACTTCGAGGCCGGCCTCGTCTACAGCCCCGGGCGCACCGGCGAGATCGAGACGCTGATCGAGCGCGCGCGGATGTTGCCCGAGCTCGGCGCGGTGCGCGTCCTCCTCCACGATCCGACCGGCTCGCTCCAGCCGCACACCGCGGAGGAGCTCGTGGGCGCGCTCGCCGACGCGAGTGGCCTCCCTATAGGGATCTACGCCCAGGGAGCCGGCGGCAGCGCGCTCGCCGCCGCACTCGCAGCTGCGCACGCAGGTGCGCAGCTCATCGCCTGCGCGATCTACCCGCTTGCGCTCACCCTCTACCGCGTCTCCGGCGAAGCGCTTGCCGAGGCGCTGAGCGGCACCGGGCTCAACACCGGCGTCGACGTCGACGCGCTCTGGGAGGCGACCGACCTCGTCGACGAGCACATCGGCGACGAGCTGGTCACGCCCCTCGTGCCGCGCATCGCGGTGCTCGCTGCGCGCCACGACCTGCCGGCGAGCGTCGTCGGCGGGATCGACCACGCGCTCCAGGCGGAGGGTGCCGGCGACCGGCTGGACGAGGTGCTCGAGGAGCTCGACCGGATCCGCGCGGAGACCGGCTGGCCCCCGCTCGCGTCGCCGATCGGGCAGGTGCTCGCCTCCCAGGCGCTGCTCAACGTTCTGTCCGCGAGTCGCTACCTCGTAGTGGTCGACGAGCTGCGCAACCTCGTCGCCGGGGGATTCGGATCGCCGCCTGCGCCGATCGATCCGGCGCTCGAGCGGGTCATCCAGCTCACGACGGATCCGGAAAGCGAGGAGGACGTCACGCCGCCGTTCGACGAGGTCAAGGAACGGGCGGGCGACGTAGCTGCGAGCGAGGAGGAGCTTCTCCTGCTCGGTCTCTTCGGGGAAGACGCGGAGCGGCTTCTGCGCGGGATCCGGGGCCGCGGACGCCGCGAGGACGCCTTCGTGGCGGACGAGAGCCGCACCCGGCGCATCGAGGACGTCGTGCGGATCGTCCGGGAGACCGGCATCGGCGAGTTGACGATCGAGGAGGACGGCATGCGGATCTCCGTCCGCTCGACTCCCGATCTCACGGCCGCCACGCCGGGTCAGGCTCCGCTCGCGGTGCAGGAGCCGGGCGAGCCGCCGGCCGCTCCCATCGGCGGGGCGCTCATGCGTGTCGAGTCGCCGATGGTCGGAACCTTCTATCGCGCTCCCCAGCCGGGCTCACCGCCGTTCGTCGAGGTCGGCGACGTCGTCGCGCCGGGGCAGACCCTGTGCATCCTCGAGGCCATGAAGCTCATGAACGAGGTGAAGGCGGACGTCGAAGGCGTCGTGCGCGTCGTGCATGCCGAGAACGCCGAGCCCGTCGAGTTCGGCCAGCTGCTCTTCGAGCTCGAGCCGCTCGTCGGCCGGCCGGCGCTCTGACGTGGCACTGACCGAGGTGGCACCGGGGCTCCGCCGCTGGACGGCGTGGCACGAGGAGTGGGAAGAGGACGTCGGCTGTCTCGCCGTCGACACGGACGACGGGCTCGTTCTCATCGACCCGCTCGATCCGCCGGCCGAGCTCTCACCGCCGGACCACGTCCTGCTCACGATCCACTGGCACGCGCGCTCGGCGCAGGCGCCGCATGTCTGGGCGCACAAGCGGACGGCCAGGCTCCTCGCCAACCGTGGCGTCGAGCTCACCGATCCGATCGACTCGGGGAGCTCGCTGCCGGGTGGGATCGCGGCGATCGAGACCGCGCGGCCGGGCGAGGTCGCCTACTGGCTGCCTCGGCAGAAGGCGGTTGCGGTCGGCGACGTCCTCCTCGGCGCGGGCGCGAAGCCGCGCGACACCGGCGAGCCGCTGCGGCTCTGCCCGGAGCGCTGGCTCGGGAAGGCGACGCACGACGACCTGCGCGAGTCGCTCGCGCCGCTGCTGCAACTGCCGGTGTCGCGCGTGCTGGTCTCGCACGGAGAGCCCGTGCTGCGCGGCGGCGGCCGCGCGCTCGCCACCGCGCTGGCGGGCTAGGCTCCGCCAGTGTTCAACCGCGTCCTCGTCGCGAACCGGGGAGAGATCGCCGTCCGCGTGATCCGGGCCCTGCACGAGCTCGGCGTCGAGGCCGTCGGCGTGTACTCGACGGCGGACGAGGACGCACTCCACGTCCGACTCGCCGACCACGCAGTCCGCATCGGCCCTCCCTCCGCCGCCGAGAGCTACCTCCGGATTCCCGCTCTGATCGCGGCGGCCCAGACCACCGGGTGCGAGGCCGTGCATCCCGGCTACGGCTTCGTCTCCGAGAACGCCGACTTCGTGCGAGCGTGCGAGGACAACGACCTCGTCTTCATCGGCCCGCCGGTGGACGTGATGGAGCGAATGGGCGACAAGGCGCGGGCCAAGGCCGAGATGCGCGAGGCGGGCGTCCCGCTCGTTCCGGGCACCGAGGGCGTTGCAGGGCCGGAGGACGCGCGCACGGCCGCCGAGGAGCTCGGCTTCCCGGTGCTGCTGAAGGCCGCCGCCGGCGGCGGCGGCAAGGGGATGCGGGTCGTGACGGAGCCGGGCGAGCTCCAGGCCGCCTACGAGCGCGCGTCGTCCGAGGCACAGGCGGCGTTCGGGGACGGTTCCCTCTACGTCGAGAAGGTGATCACGCCCGCGCGCCACGTCGAGATCCAGGTGCTCTGCGACCACCACGGCCACTTCCTCACGTGCGGCGAGCGCGAGTGCTCGGTGCAGCGCCGGCACCAGAAGCTGATCGAGGAGTCGCCGTCGCCCGCGCTCGACGACGAGCAGCGCGAGGAGATGGAGGCAGCCGCCGAGCGCGCCTGCCGGCACATCGGCTACCGGAACGCGGGCACGTTCGAGTTCCTGGTCGGGCCCGACGGGTCGTTCTCCTTCATCGAGCTGAACGCGCGCCTCCAGGTCGAGCACCCGGTCACGGAGTCGATCATCGGGATCGACCTCGTGCGGGAGCAGGTGCGGATCGCAGCGGGCGACGCGCTCGCCCACGGCGGCCGGGCCGGTCCGCGCAGCGGCCACGCGATCGAGCTGCGCATCAACGCCGAGGACCCGTCGCGCGGGTTCGCGCCGGCGCCCGGCCGGATCGAGCGGTTCCGGCCGCCGCTCGGGCCGGGTGTCCGCGTCGACACGTTCGTGGAG
>JAICLM010000282.1 GCA_025927435.1 Thermoleophilia bacterium
AGCGCAACGGAACGCCTCGAGCTGCGGCGCGAGTCCGCGGGCGCCGGGCTGCAGCGGCTGCGGGACGAGCTCGAGCGGCCCCGGCGTGTGCTCGACGGCCGGGTGCGGGCGGAGCGAGAGGCGCTGAGCGAGCAGATTCGCCTGCTGGAGGAACGCCTACGCGCCCTCGATCGCACGCTCGCCGAGCGCGAGGGACTGCCGCCCGCCGCCCGCGCGCTCGCCGAGGAAGGAGAGCGGATCGCGCTCTCGCTGCTCGACGTCGAGCCGGGCCGCGAGCGGGCCGTCGCTGCGGCGCTGGGCCGCCGTGCCTCCGCCGTCGTCCGGGACGATCCGGCCGGTGCGCTCGCGCTTCTGGAGCGGGCCCGCGAGGCGGGCCTCGGCAGCCTCGTCGTCCTCGTCGGCAAGGACCCGGCAACGGTCGTGGCCGAGATGCCGGTCGTCGCAAAGGAGGAGCTGCTCTCGTCCCCGGTCGCCGCCGTGACGGAGGAGGGCTTCGGCTACGACCCGGCAAGCGGCGAGCTCTGGTTCGCGGGCGAGACGGCCGAGGCGCTGCTGCTCGAGCTGCAGGCGCGGCGGCGGGCCCTTGCCTCCGAGCTGGACGAGCTGCGCGCACGCTCGGCGGCTCCCATTCCGGACGCCGCGTACTCCCTCGAACCGAATCGGTTCCTCGTTCGCTGTGCGGCGCTCGCCGAGCGGCTCCTGGACGCGCTCGACGTCTCGGCGGCGCACCTCGAGGCGCCGCTCCGCCGCGAGGTCGACGCGGGAGCGGCCCGCAGCGGCGAGCTCGGCGCCGAGCTGCGCCGGCTCGGAGCGGCCGAGGTCGAGCTGCGGCAGGAGCTCGCAGCCGCTTCCGAAGGAGTGTCGGCCCTGGAAGTGGAGGCCGCGCGGATCGAGACCGAGGCCGACGAGGCAAGGCGGCGGCTCGAGCAGGCGGACGCCGACGAGCCGGCGGACGGCGACGACCGCGAGCAACTGGTCGAGACGGCCGAGCGGCTCGAACGCCGCCGCGAGACGCTCGGCCAGGTCAACCCCCTCGCGCACGAGGAGTACGAGGCGGAGAAGGCGCGCCTGGAGGAGCTCGCCGCCCAGCGGGCCGACCTCGAGCAGAGCCTCGCCGAGCTGGAGAAGCTGCGCAACGAGCTGACCGAGACCGTCGAGCGGCGCTTCACCGAGACGTTCGAAGCCGTCCGCCGCCACTTCGAGGACGTGACTGCGACCGTCTTTCCCGGCGGCGAAGGCCGGTTGCGGCTCACCGAGGCCGAGGAGGACGAGGAGGAGCCCCCGGCCGTCGAAGACGGCCGTGCTGTTCGGCCGGGCGAGGTCGGCTCCGCCGACGCCGCTTCCAGCCAAGGCGTGGAGGTCGAGCTCCGTCCCGCCGGCAAGCGCGTCCAGCGACTCTCGCTCCTCTCGGGCGGGGAGAAGGCGCTCGGCGCGATCGCCTTCCTGTTCGCACTGTTCCTCGCGCGACCGTGCCCGTTCTACCTCCTCGACGAGGTCGAGGCCGCGCTCGACGACACGAACATCGGGCGCTTCGTCGAGCTGCTCCGCCGCTACTCCGACCGGGCGCAGTTCGTCGTGATCACGCACCAGAAGCGGACGATGGAGGCCGCGGACGTGCTCTACGGCGTGACGATGGGCGGCGAGGGCGTCTCCCAGGTCGTCTCGCGCAGGCTGCCCCGGGAGGAGGCCGAGGCGGCGAGCGCCGCCTAGTGCTCTTCGATCCGGCCGCGTTCGAGCCGCTGACGGCTGAGCCGTGGGACGAGTCCCGCGTCCGCGACGGCATCGCGGCGATCGTCGCGGGCGCCGAAGCGGCCTTCGATCCCGACGGGCTCTGGCCCGCGCACGAGTGGGACGGCTACCGCGCGCCGTTGCCGCTGAAGAACCTCTACGTCGGCGCCGCCGGCGTCGCCTGGGCGCTCGACGAGCTGCGGCGGCGTGACCTCGCCGGGACGTCGCTCGACCTCTCCGCGATCGCGCTCGAGGCGCTCGAGCGCTGGCGTGCCGAGCCCGACTACATCGCGGGAGAGGTGCTGCCCGAGCCGCCGGA
>JAICLM010000264.1 GCA_025927435.1 Thermoleophilia bacterium
GCAAGAGCGACCATGCGCTCGAGGCACTCGGGATAGATCCAGTCGTCGGAGTCCACGATCTTCAGGTACGAAGCGTCCGGATCGACCGCCGCGAATCCGCGGCTGTAGCTCTCGTTCACGTCCACGAAGTCCTCGCAGCGCTTGTATTGGATCCGTGCATCCCTGCTTGCGATCTCGCGCGCGATCTCAGGAGTGCGATCCGTGCTGCAGTTGTCGATGATGTAGTACCGCCAGTTCGAGTACGTCTGCTGGATCACGCTCTCGGCACACTCGGCCAGGAAGTCCTCTCCGTTGTAGACGGCGGTGGCGACGGTGACGAGAGGTTCCGCCGCTGCGCTCAAGCGCCGACGCCGATCCGCGTGACGAGGTGGGTCCGCAGAGCTTCCACGACATCATCCTGGTCGGCCTCGCTGATGTTGGTTCCGAGCGGAAGAGACAGGGTGCGGTTCGAGATGTCGGTGGCAACCGGGAAGGCCGCCGGGTCGAGGTCGTACTTGTCCCGGTAGTAGGGGTGCAGGTGAACGGCCCGGTAGTGGACGCCGACGCCGATCTTGCTCGACGTCATCAGCGACAGCAGCTCGTCACGCTCGACGGCGGATTCGGGCCCGACGAGGACCTGGTAGAGGTGGCGGGCGTGGCGCATCTCGTTGCTCGCGGGCGGCGGCGTCTCGAGGGGCAGCGGTTCGAGGAGCCGGTCATACCGGGACCAGAGCTCCGCGCGGTATTCGATGCCCGGGTCCAGACGCGGCAACTGGTGTATCCCGAGTGCCGCGTTCAGGTCGGTCATGTTGAACTTGAAGCCCGGCTCGCTCGCGTCGTAGTGCTTGTAGCCCGAATCGGAGAACCGCTGCCACGCGCCGAGGCTCAAGCCGTGCAGCGCGAGGTGTTCCACCCGCTCGGCGATCCGCGGGTCGTCGGCGGCAAGGGCGCCTCCCTCCGCCGTGGTGACGTTCTTCGTCGCGTAGAAGGAGAATGCTGCGACGTTCCCGGTCGACCCCACCTTCCGTCCGCGCCACTCGGCGCCGATCGCGTGCGCGGCGTCCTCGATGACCAGCAAGCCGTGACGGTCTCGGATCTCGTTCAGCCGGTCGAGGTCGACCGGGCGGCCCGCCAGGTGCACGGGCATGATGGCCCTGGTCCGAGGCCCGATCAGCGCCTCGGCGAGGTCGAGATCCATCACACCCGTACCGGGGACGCTGTCGACCAGGATCGGCGTCGCGCCGACGTGCTCGACCGAGTTCGCCGAGGCTACGAACGTCATGGCAGGGACGAGAACCTCGTCTCCCGGACCGACTCCCAAGCAAATGAGCCCCAGGAAGAGCGCGGCCGTGCACGAGGAGACACAGCGCACGTGCGAGACGCCGAGATACTCGCCGAGCATCTCCTCGAACCGATGCACCTTCGGACCGGTACCGATCCAGCCCTGCTCGAGCGAGTCGACCACTTCGGCGATCTCCTCCGGCCCGATGTCCGGCTTGCCGAAGATCAAGAACTCGTCACGCATCTCCCCCTCTTTCAAGCAACCTCGTCGCTCGGTGAGGCCCTACCTTTGCTCGGACCCGCTCACTCGATCGTAGAGGCTATGACTCGATCGTAGAGGCGCTCGAGGAGCGCAGCGACGTGCTGAGGGCTGTGGTTCGCTTCGACGAAGCGGCGTCCCGCGGCACCACGCGCCACCCACTCCTCCGGTGCAGCCAACGCCGTCGTCAGACCGGCTGCGAGAGCGTCCGCATCACCCTCCGGAGCGAGGAATGCGGCCTGACGATCAACGACATTCGGGATGTCGGCGTGGTCGGTGGCTACGACTACTCGACCGAGCGCCTGGGCCTCCAACAGCGTGGTGGGAGCGCCACCTTCCGCGTCGCCATTCGTGGCAGTGCGGCTCGGCTGCAGCAGGACATGGCACGAGCGCACGAAGTCCCGAAAGCGCTCGCGCGGCAGCGGCGGGACGAACTCGACGGCTTCTTCCAGGCCGAGAGACCTGGTCGCCTGCCGTAGCCGCTCCTCCTCCGGTCCGCCGCCCAGGATCAACAGCCGAGCGTCGTCACGGGATCGCCTCGCCGCGGCGAAGGCCGCGACTCCCTCGGCGAATCCCTTCTTCTCGACGAGACGGCCGGTCATCAAGACCCGGGGAGACTCGCCGGCGGCGAGCGTGGCCGGTCGCCAGTCGTCGTCCAGGTGAGCGATCAGCGGGACGACGTACGTTCGATCCGGCGGGGCGCCGAGACCGATGAGGCGCTCCCGCATCGCAGGTCCCTCGGCGACGAATGCAGCCCCCTTTCGGAACAGCTGCCGGTACGCGGTGCCCCAGCGCGCGAGAGTGCTCTGCTCGCAGGCGTCGTACCCGTAGAAGCTCGTGATCGCGGGACCGAGCCCGGCGTCGACGACGCGGTATCCCGCCGGCCCGAAGTGAGCGTGAAAGAGATCCTGCGCCTCGGCGAACCTGCGAAGCGGCTTCTTCCAGGGGTTTGCGGGACTCCGCGGCCACCCGAGCCGGCGGTTGCACTGGGCATGGAGCCACGTAGGTGATCCACGCCTGGTCTCCTCGCGAATCAACTGCACGCGCTCGAACGGAAAGCGGTCCTCATTCTGTCGTGACACGGCCAGCACCCGTGCCTCGTACGGCACGGGAGCAGTGACGACGTCATAGAGCCACGCCTCCGAGTAGGGAAGGAAGGTGAACACGACGTGACTGACGCGCCTCATTGCCGGCACGAGTCCCCTACTTGCGGGGTGCCGCGTGACCGAAGACCTCTCGGTAGAGCGCCTCC
>JAICLM010000199.1 GCA_025927435.1 Thermoleophilia bacterium
ACCACGGTCAGATTCGGCGCCGCCGCCATGCGGGCGAGCCTAACCCGATGTGTATCCGGGCGCCCGCGGGGGACGACAAGGGCTGGTGGCGACCGGGGACGAGGAGAAGCGCGCCGTAGACGAGGCGACGTTCCGCGAGGCAAACGAGCGAATTCGCGCGACCGAGCGCAGGCTCGAGCCGCCGCTCGAGCGTGTGCCGTACCTCTGCGAGTGCGACGAGGTGCGCTGTCACGAGCCGATCCGGCTCACGGCCGACGAGTACGAACGCGTCCGCGAGGACGGCGCGACGTTCCTCATCGTCCCGGGCCACTCGACCGCCGGCGACGTCATCGCGCAGCACGACCGCTACGTCGTCGTGCGCAAGCAGGGCGACGGCGGCGAGGTTGCCCGCGCCCTCGACCCGAGGAAGGAGGACTCGTGAGCGACGACGAGCGAGCACGCCGGGTCGGCCTGAACGAGGCGATCTTCCGGCAGGTGAACGAGCAGATTCGCGACCTCAACCGCGACTTCGGCACGGAGGAGGGCACGATGGCGGTCATCTGCGAATGCGGCAACTCGGACTGCACGGAGCGGCTGGAGGTCCTCGTCCAGGAGTACGAGCGCATTCGCGGCGATGCCCGTCACTACGTGATCGCGAAGGGGCACGAGATCCCGTCCGTCGAGACGGTGGTCGAGCAGGGCGAGGGCTACGACGTGGTCCAGAAGGACGAGGGCGAGCCGGCCGAGCTGTCGCGGGAGCTGAACCCGAGGTCCTGACACACTGCGCGGCGATGGGCGTCGTGCACTGGGACCAGGTCGAGTTCCATCGCCGAGCGAAGGGCGAGATGGACGCGTCCTGGCAGTGGCTCGGTGCCGCGGCCGGCACGCGCGGCGTCGGCGTCAACCGCGTCCGGGTCGAGCCCGGCAAGCTGCCGACTCCGCCCCACTCGCACAGCGTGTCGGAGGAGCTCTACTTCGTCCTTGCCGGCTCCGGGCTCGCGTGGCAGGACGGCGACGTGCACGAGGTGCGGCCGCTCGACTGCGTCATCCACCTGCCCGACCGGAGGGGGCACACGTTCGTCGCGGGCTCCGAGGGTCTGGAGTACCTCGTCTTCGGCACGCGACACCCGACGGAGTTCGGCTGGCTGCCGCGCTCCCGGGCGATGCGGCTCGGCCGGCCGTGGACCGAGGGGAGCGATGACGACCCGTGGGACATCGAGGCGACGGTCGAGCCGCTCGCGGTGGGAGACCCGGCCCCGCGGCCGGAGAACATCCTCAACGTCGACGAGGTCGAGCACGAGCGCTGGCACGACCGGACTACGACCGCCTCGCTGGCGACGCGCGAGCGCTCGCGACTCGCAGGTCTCCACTGGGAAAAGCTCGCACCGGGGCATCGAGGCTCGGTGCCGCACTGCCACTCCTCGGAGGAGGAGGTCTTCGTCATCCTCGAGGGGACGGCGACGCTCGAGCTCTGGACGGGTGGGGGTGACATCGAAGAGACCGAAGAGTTGCGCTCGGGCCACGTCGTCGCCCGCCCGCCCGGGACGCGTGTTTCACACTCGTTCCGCGCCGGCCCGGACGGCGTGACGATGCTCATCTACGGCACGCGCGACGCGAACGACATCTGCTGGTACCCGCGCTCCCAGAAGATCTTCTGGCGCGGAGTCGGCGTGATCGGCCGGATCGAGACGCTCGACTACGGCGACGGCGAGCCGCTCGAGGACGACTGATGGCGTACGACCAGGAGCTGGCCGCGAGGATCCGCGCGCACGTCGGCGACCGTCCCGGGCTGACGGAGCAGAAGATGTTCGGCGGCCTGGCCTTTCTGATCGGCGGCAACATGGCGATCGCCGCGAGCGGCCAGGGCGGGATCCTCGTCCGCGTCGACCCCGGGGAGTCGGACGAGCTCATCGCCGCCACGCCCGCGGAACCGATGGAGATGCGCGGCCGCTCGATGAGGGGCTGGCTCCGCGTGGCCGGGGCAGACGTCGCCGAAAACGCCGCGCTCGGCGAGTGGGTCGCGCGCGGAACCGCCTACGCCGGTTCGCTCCCGCCGAAGTAGCGGCGGCTCAGACCTCGACGATCACCGGCAGCACCATCGGCCGGCGGCGCGTCCGGTCGTAGACGACGCCGCCGAGCGCGTCGTGCAGGTGCTCCTGGAGCAGCTTGATCTCGGTGACGTCGTCGGCGAGCAGCTCCCGGAGCACACGGTCCGCCTCCCCCCGGAGCTCCTCGAGCAGCGGCTCGGCCCCATCGCCGAAGCCCCGTGCGATCAACTCCGGCGCGGCCGTGAGGTCGCCGCCGTCCTGCGCCGCGAGCGTCGCCACCACGATGAGAATCCCGTCCTCGGAGAGACGGCGGCGGTCACGCAGGGCGACGTCGTGGACGTCCCCCACGCCGAGCCCGTCGACGAACGTGACGCCCGCCTCGACCTCGTCCACGATCCGCGGGACGCCGTCCCTCAGCTCGACGACGCTGCCGTTCTCGGCGAGGACGATCCGGTCCTCTGGCACTCCTCCCTCGCGGGCGAGCTGCGCGTGGGCCGCGAGCATCCGGAACTCGCCGTGCACCGGCATCACCGCCTTCGGCCGCAGGAGCCCGATGATGGTGCGCAGCTCCTCGGCGCAACCGTGGCCCGACACGTGCACCGGCGCGTTGTCCTCGTGCAGCACCTCGGCGCCGATCTTCGCGAGCCGGTTGATCGCGTCGTGCACGCGCAGCTCGTTGCCCGGGATCGGCTTGGCCGAGATGATCACGGTGTCGCCGCGCTCGACCTGGACGGCGGGATGGTCGTTGTATGCAATCCGCGTCATCGCCGACATCGGCTCGCCTTGACTGCCGGTGCAGAGGATGAGCTGCTGGTCGCGCGGCAATTCGGCGAGCTCGTGCGGCCGCAGGATCGCCTCGTCGGGGACGTCCATGTAGCCGAGGCTGCGCGCGATGTTCCCGTTCTTGCGCATCGAGCGGCCGACGAACGCGATCTTGCGCCCGCAGTCCAGGGCGACGTCGGCCGCCTGCTGCATGCGGTGCACGTTCGAGGCGAACGAGGAGACGAGGATCCTCCCCTCGCGCCCCGGGAAGATCTGGCGGAACGCCTCTCCAACCACCCGCTCCGACCTGGTTATGCCGGGCCGTTCCGCGTTGGTGGAGTCGCCGAGCAGGAGATCGACGCCGCGGTTTCCGATCTCCGCGAGCCGGCCGACGTCGGTGCGCTGCCCGTCCACCGGCGTGTGGTCGAGCTTGTAGTCGCCGGTGTGGACGCAGCGGCCGCCCGGGGTCTCGAGCACCACCGCGGCCGCGTCGGGGATGGAGTGGGCCATCCGGACGAGTTCGATCCGGAAGGGGCCGAGGTCGACGGGGTCGTCACCGGGCGCGAGCTCCCGGAGCTCGGCCTCGCGGAGGAGCCCGTGCTCGTCGAGTTTCGACTTGACGAGCGCCAGCGTGAGCCGCGTCGCGAGGACGAGCGGCACGCGCACCTCGCGCATGAGGTACGGGAGCGAGCCGACGTGGTCCTCGTGCCCGTGGGTGAGCACGACGGCACGCACCATCTCCTCCCGATCGCGCAAATACGAGAAGTCGGGCAGGACGAGGTCGACGCCGAGGTGCTCGTCGCGCGGGAACGCGAGCCCGGCGTCGACGACGACGATCGATCCGTCCGTTTCGTAGACGGTCATGTTCTTGCCGACCTCGCCGAGGCCCCCGAGCGGGATGATGCGGCACGCCCCCATCGGCGCTGAGTCTATGGCGGCTACGCCGATGCGGTGGCGAGAAGGCCCGCGCGCTCGAGGCAGGAGCGGATCTGCGCGAGCTCTCCCTCGTCCGCCTCGACCATCGGCAGGCGATGCCCGCCGACCTCGCGGCCCGTGAGGTTCAGCGCCGCCTTCATCGGGATCGGGTTCGTCTGGATCCGCAGGAGGTCGTACGAGGGCCGCTGTTCCTCGTGCAGCGCCCGCGCGCCGTCGACGTCGCCGTCGTGGTAACGGCGGATCATCTCCGCGATCTGCAGCCCCCAGAGGTGCGCGGTGACGGAGACCACGCCGACGCCGCCGAGCTCGAGGAACGCAAACGTGTTCGGGTCATCACCGGAGTAGAGGTCGAGCCGGGTCTCCTCGGCGATGAACCGGGCCTGCGCAGGATCGTCGTGCGCCTGCTTCACCGCCACGACGTTCTCGATCTCGGCGAGCCGCGCGATCGTGGCGGACTCGATGTTGACGACCACGCGACCCGGGATGTTGTAGGCGACAACCGGCAGATGCGTGACGGACGCGATCTCCTCGAAATGGCGGACGATCGCCCGC